>VIKJ01000063.1 GCA_008080615.1 Chitinophagaceae bacterium
AAAAAAAAGATACTAGCCGAATCAGAAAAAATGGCAGCTAAAGGCCTAAGAGTATTGGCATTTGCATACAATGAAGCTGCAGAAATTAATCAGAATAACTATTTAGAAAATTTGATTTATATAGCCATGATTGGTTTTTTAGACCCTCCCAGGCTAGACATTAAAGACGCCATTTTAACCTGCAAAAAAGCAGGAATAAAAATAGTGATGATTACAGGCGACCATCCCTTAACGGCACTAAATATTGCAAAGAAAATTGGTTTGGTAGATGAAGAAGAGCAAATGGTAATTACCGGCAAAGAATTACCCAGTTTTGAATCACTTACGAATGAATGGAAAGAAAAGATATTAAGCGCAAGTATTTTTGCAAGAACCACACCTAAACAAAAATTAGAAATAGCTGGTGTTTATCAAGCAGCCGGAAATATTGTTGCTATGACTGGAGACGGTGTAAATGACGCTCCTGCTTTAAAGAAAGCGGATGTAATGTAGGAATAGCAATGGGGTTAAGAGGCACTCAAGTTGCCAAGGAAACCGCTAGTATAGTTTTAAAGGACGACTCTTTTAACTCTATTGCTGCTGCAGTGGCACATGGCAGAGAAATATTCAGAAATATTCAAAAGTTCGTGATTTATTTAGTGTCTTGCAATTTGAGCGAGATATTTATTGTTACAGCATTGGGTTTTATTGCGCCCGCGGCAACGTTATTTCCATTGCAAATTTTATTTTTAAATATGGTGACTGATGTATTTCCTGCTTTAGCACTTGGGGTAGGCAAGGGAGATAAAACAATAATGGATATTCCACCAAGAAAATCAACTAAAAAGATTGTTTCGAATAAGAATTGGATAGCCATAAGCCTATATGCTGCTGCCATTACTTTATCTGTAATTATTGCAGTATTCTATTCTAAAGCATATATAAGTATTGATGTTAAAATAACCAATAACATAGCATTTATAACATTGGCACTGGCTCAATTATTTCACGTGTTTAATATGGCTTCTCCGCGCTCTAACATACTGGTAAATGAAATCACTACAAACAAGTTTGTTTGGTATGCGATCTTAATCTGTATAGGTTTAATGGCAATAGTTTATGCATTGCCACAGATACGTATGGCGCTAGGATTAGTAATTTTGCCTGGTAATGCATTGCTGGTTGCCGTAATAGCAGCATCCTTACCACTAGCTTTAGTTCAATTATTTAAGCTTATTTATAGAACAATAAATAAAAATTAAAATGAACTGGATTGCAATTGTAATATTGACTTTTGTTGGATTAGGGATATTGGTGTTTACGCTTATTCAAAACAAAAAGGATAAAAACGAATTGGAAGAAAATTTAAACACTGATTATCCCAAGAAGAAAGATGAAGAAGGCGATATAGAAATTGAAGATGAGTAATCAGCACTTTAAATGTGGGCTTTGTTTTTTTGACGTAGTGCAAAATACATATTGTACATGATTTCCATGTGAGGAGCTGTAAGCACAGCAAGACCCAGAAATATATAACCGGCTATAGCATTTTTATTGATAAACATAAACCCAGTAAGCCCAAATATAATTACACCAATAATAGCTAATAGACTATAAAGAATAATTTGATTTGAGATTGTTTTGAAAGACACTTTGTTATTTATTCGTAAATAACGAATAATATTACTGATTGAAATATATGAGTGCCATACAACAAAATAAAAAGTAAATCCAAGAATCATTGGCAAAACAAAAAGAATGCTTAGAATGATGGCGAAATGGATTAGAAACTGCCCAGTATCATTGTTTTTGAGATTCGGATTTTTTAAGAAATATAAAAAGGTAGAAATAAAGAAAGTAATTCCACTGATGGAGAGTAATACATACCTGTAATCACTAATCCAATTAATTAGTGCTTGATTTTTTTGCCCCGATTCGAACATCAAATAAATGGGTTTTACATCATCAAAATGATGAAGAAGGATCACACTAAGTATTACCAACCCATAGGATATAACAAATAATTTTCCAAAGATCGTATTGGTTTTAAACTGATTCAAATCTGTTTCACCAAAATGATACGCTGCAAAGAAAATAAATAAGATATTCCCCACAACAGGAAATGCATATAGTAATAGTGCAAAGAGTAATAAACGACCAATGTATTTTAAAAAGAAGTACTGTTTAGAAAAGGGCTTTTCTAATGAATCGGCATTTTTTTCAGCAACCAGTAAGTCTGCAGCGCCATGTGGAACTCCAAGTAATACAACACCAACAAAAAAAATAAGGTATTGGGTATCAAGAGAAAAATCAACTAAAAAAGCATTTACAAAAACCAATACAAACCCTAAGAAAAGCAGTATCATCTTTGTCATAACTTTAATTATTTATTGAAATAAAAAAATGGTGTGATAAAAATTATACTGTTTCAGTTGATGCTTCATCGCTTTTTGCCAAAGCATAAATAACAAGACCAAATCCTATTTTATTAATAGCATCTCCAATATTGTATACAATATCCATAGAGAGACCTTGGAACATTTTCATTCCGAAAAGTCCGCCTTCTGTTCCAGCAATATATCCTACTGGATAAATTGCCCATCCTACCAATACAAACCAGCCTAGTGCTTTCACTGCTTGCTGTACCGAAGGGCCTGCTTTTGATGCTAAGCTTGCTACTTCACCAAACCAAATTAAGTAAACAATGTAGAAATAAGCAATGCCACTAACTAAGCCCCATATCCAGCTTTGTGTTTCTTTACCATAGATAGCTTCACCAATATAACCGGTAACAAGCATTACTAAAGAAGCAAAAACCAACTTCCATAAAAGGCCAACTTTTGCTCCAGCCTTTTTAGTAATTAGATAGAATTCAACACACATCAACGGAACAGTTAAAATCCAATCTACATATCTAAAAAATACAGGTGATTCACCTGTTTCTAAATTGTAGCCGCGCATATAGTAATAATGCACAGCAGCAATAAAGGTGATTAAACCAGAAACCAATAAAGATGTTCTCCATTTTTTGCTCACATTAGATGTTTCAAAAAAGAAGAATACGCAGGCGGCCATCATGGCCATTGTGCCTACAAAAAACGTGAATGCAACATAATTGTTGTTTGCAATGGCATGCACTTGCAAGAGATTCTGTAACATGTTTCAATTTTTTTGATGAATAAAATTGGTTTATTTGTTGTTGAACAGTAAACAGATTATTGTTTAACAATCAACTACAAATTCTTAAACATGACATTTGATAAAATAGTTGGATTTTTTAAAAAAGAATTTTAAAACAGCCGCTTTGTTGAAATCTTACACACATTTATCCTAAAAGCATAAACAAATAATTAATTTCGAGGAGTAATACAGTGGGATTAGCGGGAAATTATGCTCCAAATGAATCTCAAGATGGGAAAATAGCCTATGTACTTTATGATACGCTCGCCTTTTACGTACATTTAAACATGCTTACAAAAAGAAGAACTATACTACTATCAATTATTATCGCTGTATTGCTAGTTCCACTAATTGCCATGCAGTTAACCAATGAAGTAAATTGGTCTTTGGGCGATTTTGTTGCAGCGGCTACTTTATTGCTTGGAACAGGTTTTGTTTTTGATTTGATCATGAATAAAGTTAAAGCACCCAATCTTCGGCTTGTACTTTCTATTGCCCTATTATTACTTCTATTAACTATTTGGGCCGAATTAGCTGTTGGAATTTTTAGTTAATTTAAAATACCATTTTTATCAATATATCAATCTCTATGAATAATCAAGCATTGTCAATAAGACCTTTTATTGGCGCTAAAGATTATGAAATATCAAGAAGCTTTTATAAAGAGCTAGGCTTTGAAGAAATAGTATTATCAAAAAATCTGATTTTATTTAAACTAGATAAACTAGGCTTTTACTTACAAGATGCCAATGTGAAGGAATGGATAGACAATACCATGATTTTTTTAGAAGTAGATAATATTGATGCACATCTTGAAAAAATTACTGCTTTAAATCTTCCAATTAAATACCCAGGTGTGCGCGTCTCTGAAATTCAACAGCTTCATTGGGGCAAAGAATATTTTATTCATGACCCTGCTGGTATTCTTTGGCATATTGGAACCTTTAATTATTAAGAAATATGTCCACTAGCCATTCAACAGAAGGATTAAAAAGAGTAGTAGGTGTATCGGGGCTTGCCCTAACCATTGTAAATGGGGTAATTGGTTCTGGTATATTTGCCCTTCCTGCATTAATCAGTATGGCATTGGGTGGCTTTGGAATAGTAGCCTATATAGTGTGTAGCATAATGCTAGCTTCCATCATGTTATGCTATGCAGAAATTGGCAGCAAGATATCGAGCAGTGGCGGCTCTTATGCTTATGTAGATGCTGCATTTGGAAATTATTTTAGTTTTATCATAAACTGCTTGTATTTTTTTGGATGGGGAATTTTAGGAAGTGCTGCTGTAATGAATATTCTTGCCGATTCTTTAACAATACTTTTTCCAACATTATCCAATAGTTATTTCAGGGCGATTTTATTTTTTGTATTGATTGGATTCATGGTATCAATGAACGTGAGGGGTACTAAGCAAGGAGTTGGTATGGTACAATTGGTTACCATCATAAAATTATTTCCATTGTTATGTATTATCGTTTTTGGAATAGCACAAATAAAGGCCGAAAATTTACATTGGGATAAAATACCTTCTATCAAATCCTTTGGCGATACCACCCTTGTACTATTTTATGCTTTTGCTGGTTTTGAAACTTCTTTGGGTGTTAGTGGAGAATTTAAGAACCCAAAAAGAACCGTTCCGCTAGGAATTTTCTTGGGAGGCACTATTATATTATTGGTTTACATGTTGCTTCAAATGGTTACTCAGGGAATATTAGGAGATCAAATTGTACTCTACAAAGATGCCCCACTTGCAGCTGTAGCAGAAAAATTAATTGGCCCAATAGGAGCAACCATTTTATTAATTACGGCTACTATTTCTTGTTTCGGTTGTGTGAGTGCCGATATATTGGCTACTCCAAGATCTTTATTTGCCGCTGCCAACAACGGTATATTTCCTAAAATACTGGGAAAAGTGCATCCAAAATTTGCTACCCCTTATTGGGCCATTATTGTATATGGATTGTCGGTGTTTGTATTTTCAATATCCGGAGGATTTAAACAATTGGCCGTATTGGCCAGTGCCGCTATTTTATTGGTTTATTTAGCTGTTATTTTAGCTACCATAAAAATGCGCAATCAACAAAATGAATCCAATGAAAAAACATTTAAAATACCTGGTGGGCTCTTGTTTCCGCTGATTGGAATAATTGCCATATTGTGGCTTATTAGCAGTTTAACCCAATGGGAATTTATATCTACTACCCTATTTATAGCATGCATTAGCATTATTTATATTTTGACGAAATGGTACAAAAAGTTATATAACTGATTTCACTAAACAGTAATTGATTATAAAGAATACTACCAATCAAATTCAGTAAATTGTAGTTCAAATTGTGCAGTTTACCCATGTGTAATCAATTCTCCGTAATTAATCACTCCATTGTTTCTGAGAAGGAAGCCTTGGTGCATGTATCCGATTTGAGCATTCAAAGGGGTTATGGCATTTTTGATTATTTCAGAACAGTTAATGGGAAACCCGTTTTTTTAGAAGCACATATCAATCGTTTTTATCAGTCGGCAAAAAGTATGCACTTAAATACAAGTGTACATAGTGAGGAACTTAAAGAATTAATCTACCAACTCATCTCAGCAAATAATTTACCTAATTCGGGCATTAGAATTACCCTTACCGGAGGATATTCACCAGATGGGTATACGCTAGCAGATCCAAATTTATTCATTACTCAATCTGCTTTTAATTTTAATAAAACCAATTTTGCTAAAGGCATAAAACTCATTAGCTATGAATATGCCAGAGAGTTGCCGCTGATAAAGACTATTAATTATTTACAGGCCATTTATTTGCAGCCATTGATTAAATCAAAAAATGCCGATGATGTTATATATTATTCCAACAACGAAATATTAGAATGCCCCAGGGCCAATATTTTTATAGTTACACAACAAAATGAATTACTAACACCTGCCAATGGTGTACTGAAGGGTATCACCAGAAATACCATTTTATCTTTTAATGAATTTGGAGGAAGAGAAACTAATATTTCACTTGAACAATTATATAATGCTAAAGAGGTTTTTATAACCAGTACAACAAAAAACGTATTACCTGTTTTAGCAATCAACGACCAACCAATTGGAGATGGCCAACCAGGAGTTATTTCTAGCCATATTTATGAAAAATTGATACAACTAAAAGAAGTATAATTCATTCAACTATTTTTTATGAAGAACCTAATCCTTTCCATATTAATTGTAACAATTTGTGCTCCTACTTTAATGAATGCACAAGAACTAGTTCCTGCAGACGGGAATAATCCAACATGGTGGAAGGAAGCAGTAATCTATCAAATTTATCCGCGCAGTTTTAAAGACAGTGATGGCGATGGCATTGGAGACCTTAAAGGGATTATTTCAAAGTTAGATTATCTAAAAAGTTTAGGTATTGACGCCATTTGGTTAAACCCCATTTATAGTTCACCCAACGATGATAATGGATATGATGTTAGTGATTATAGAAATATCATGAAAGATTTTGGCACAATGGCCGATTTTGATTTATTGTTGAAAGGTTTACATGAAAGAGGCATTAAACTGGTAATGGATTTGGTAGTAAATCATAGTAGTGATGAACACGAATGGTTTAAACAAAGTAGAAGTTCAAGAACAAATCCGTATAGAAATTATTATCATTGGTGGAATGCAGAAAATGGTACCCCGCCTTATAGATATAGTTTATTTGATATCAATCACGATGCATGGAAATATGATTCTTTAACAAACGCCTATTATCTGCATTATTTTTCTAGGAAACAGCCCGATTTAAATTGGGAAAATCCTGCATTGCGCAAAGAAGTAATTGATATCATGAAATTTTGGGCTAATAAAGGGATTGATGGTTTTAGACTAGACGCTTTTCAATTTGCTGCCAAAGACACAACCTTTCCCGATTTTCCCAAAGGTTTCGAAAAAGATTTTATT
>VIKJ01000064.1 GCA_008080615.1 Chitinophagaceae bacterium
GATACACGGATAAGATTGATTCTTGTATCGGGATTGATTTCGGGGTTAATAAATTCAATATGACCTTTAATTTCTTTATTCTCAAAATCCGGAAGCTGAACAATGGCTGAACTGTTTATTTTCACTTTAGCCAGTTGCGAAGTATACACTTGTGCCTCGGCCCATAAAGTTGAGAGGTCTGCCAGCTTTACAATAATTCCACCTTCCATTACATAATCACCTTCCCTGATGTATAATTGCGTAATATAACCACTTGCTGTGCTGTAAAATGTGGTTGTGGGTGTTGCTTTTTTTGTTGTAGCCAGTTCGTTTATCTGTTTTTCATTCAAACCCCAAAGCAGCAGTTTATTTTTTGCACTCTGAATCAGTTGGTCAAAGTCAATTACCACATCTTTAGAAAAGGTTTTCTTTTTATCTAAAGCCAACAGATATTCCTGTTTAGCATTGTTTAATTCCTCACTATATAAATCATAAAGAGGAGCACCTTTTTTTAAATAATCGCCCAAATTTTTATAATATAGTTTTTCAATTCGCCCCATTATTCTTGAGCTAACTGAAGATGCTTCCGTTTGGTCGAAATTCAATGTAGCAGTTAATACCAGTTGGTCGCCGATAGTTCCGTTGCGGATAGTATCAGTTTGTATATTTCCCAATTGTATTTGCTGTTTGCTTAACTGTAATTCATCCTTACTTTCACCCTTCTTTTTTTTCACCGGCGTTAAATCCATTTTACAAATGGGGCATTTTCCTGGTTTATATTCCACTACTTGCGGGTCCATTGAACAGGTATAAAAAGTATCAGGGTCTTGGGGTATTTCCTTTTTGTTTTTGCAGGAAATTAAAAATATAAAAGCTGTTATTACTATTATGGCATATCGCATAATCAATTTTTTATTTTGATGAAACTCTCACTGTCCATTAAATATTGGGCGTTTGTGGCAACAGAATCTGTTACTGACAAACCATTTAAAATTTGTATGTGCTTGGCATGAATGATACCGGTATTAATTTTTACTGCCTTAAATCCTCCATTTGACTTAATGAATACCACTTTATCCAATCCTAAAGAAAGAACTGCTTCTTTTGGTAACCAGTAGGCTTCCCTTGTATTTCCAAAGACTGTTGCTTTCACTTGGCTTCCGATTGGTATTTTCAGGCTGCTGTTATTAAAGTAAACTCTGGTAGTAAGTGTTTTGCTTTCTTTCCTGTAAAACGGCTCAATGAAATCTATGCTTGCCCTGAAATCTTTATCTGGTGCAGTTTCAGGAGTCACTCTTACGGTATTGCCAACTTTTACCAATGACTGGTTATCTCCATAAATATTGAGAATGGCCCAGGCTCTGTCAGGGTTATAGACTGTGAAAAAGGATTGACCTTTCTGAATATACATTCCCTCTTTGAAGGGAAGCTCTTCAGTTATCAGCGAAATGTCTTTCATGGTGCCAGCGAATGTGTTCATTGTACCCCCAGATTCATGAATATGACCGTTGTAATTGCTGTAAACGGTAATAGTTAAAGAAGGCTTACCTGATTGAATGACCTGTTGCAGTTGTTCATTACTCATACCAAGCAGCAATAGTTTTTCTTTTGCTGCTTGTAAGAATGTTGTATTTTCTGCATCGTTCTTTAATAGAAATAACAAATTTTGTTGTGCAGTAAGTAATTCAGGACTGTAAATGTCTAGTATCTTCTGTCCTTTTTTTATTTTCTGATAACGGTAACGTACATAAAGCTTTTCTATTCTGCCCGATATTCTTGCCGAAATACTTCCCACCTGTTTTGTATCATAAGTAATATTTCCTACCGCCTCAATTTCTATTTGCTCACCTCGTTTCTCCATTGTTGTTACAGGAATAGATGAAATTACAAATTCGTTGGTAGGTTTTAATATTGTTTCTAACTCCACTTCAACAACGGGCTTACTATGTGTTTCTTTCTTGACCAAATCCATTCCGCATTTGGGGCATGAACCTGGCTTGTTACTGAATACAGAATCTTCAGGCATAGGGCAAGTATATATTTCTTTTGCTGCTTCTGCCTTATGCGCTGCATGTGGGTCTTTATTATTATTGCAGGCCACTGCCACAATAATGAGTATTAAGTAACTTATAATAAATAGTTTCTTCATTTTCTTCTTTGATTAACTCAGTTGATATTGTAACATCATTCCATCATCTTCATGTTCGAGGTTATGGCAGTGGAAAACAAATTTTCCTTTGTTGTTTTCAAAAGGAACAATAACGCTTACTGTTTCACTCGGCATTACCAATACTGTGTCTTTCCATCCTGTTTCTGAAGCAATCAGATTGTTTCTTCCGCCACTGCGTTGTAGCACCTGAAAGAATACACCGTGCAAGTGCATTGGGTGTGGTTCTTCGCCCTTGCTGTTATCAAACACCCATATTTCGTTTGTATTGGCAGCAACAGCTTCATCTATACGGTTGCTATCGTACAATTTTCCGTTAATACGATGACGCATTTGCATACCATTGTTCATAGGCACACCATGATGTTCCATTGCATTGGAAATTTCAAAAGTCCTTACCTTAACTGCCGATGAGGCAGAAACAGCTGTTACGTTTGAAAGAATTGCTGGAACTGTGAATATATCTGTAACAATGCTGGCTATTTTAAACTTCATGATTTTAAAACGCTGCTTGCCTTGAGCAGCTCCACCATTGCCAAACTCATTGCTTGTTAACAAAATTTCTGTACCAATAGCATTACCCGAAAAATTTATGAGAACATCCAAACGTTCACCGGGAGCAATCAATATTTCTTTAACTGAAGATGGGGTTTTCAATAAGCCTCCGTCATTCCCGATTATTACCATATCGGCATTATTACTTAATGCCAAGTTATATACTCTTGCATTAGAACCATTTAAAATACGAAGCCTATAAAAACGGGTGGCAACCTCCGTGTATGGCGAGTAAACACCATTTACAATAATTGATTCGCCCATATAACCAGCCATCACTTCCTCCATTGAGGGATTGCCGATGGGAGATTGAGTGCTGCTTCTTCTGCATCATTGATGATAAACAAACCGGCCAAACCCTTGAATACTTGCTTGCCAGTTTTTTCATGCGGATGTGGATGATACCAGCTTAAACCTGCCTGTTGGTTTAAGGTAAACTGGTAATGAAATGTACTACCAGCATTCGCTAGTTGATCGGGATGACCATCCATCATGGCAGGAATTTTTAAAACATGCCAGTGAATATTGGTATGTTCAGATAAATTATTTTGTAGTAAAATATTCATAGTATCGCCTTTGTTTGCTCTGAATGTTGGACCTAATATACTATTGGGTTGATAGCCTAAAACAGGAATATTTGTACCATTTAGATTGGCAGTTGTTGACTGTGCCGTGAGTGTATGATTGCTTCCTGTCTGTAATGGAAATGAAAGCAATTTTGAAAAATCACCTTCTGTTACCGGAACGGGTTTTGTCATTAAGCCCATGCGATAGTCTTTTTTACAACCTGTTGTACTGGCTATAAAACCAATTGCAGAGCTGCTAGCAATAACCGAACCAAGTCTAAGCCCCGACATCTTTAAAAATGATCTACTTTGCATATAATTGATTTATAGTTTTTCTATAATTCTTTCAATGGTGACTTGTAAAACAAGTGATTGGTTGAGTAATGATATGTATTCAAGTTGCTTCATGTTAAGCCTTTCCCATGCATCATAGAGCATAAATAATTCTTCTGTATTTTGTTCATATCCTAATTGCATGGTTTTATAATTATTCTTCAATGCAGGAATTATATTTTCTTCATATAGCTTCAATTGCCTTTTCTTTAGTTGAAGTTCATTTCTCATACCGTACGCCATACCAGTATATTCATTTACAATCATTTCTTTTTGTGATTGTATTGCGTAGGTTTTCCATTTAAGGCTTTCGATATTAGCCTTGTTCATTTTTGATGACCATTTTGCCATTGGTATTTTAACCATACCCATTACTGTGTAAAGTATGGGTTGACCTCCAAAACCAAACATATTGTCGTATCGGATTCCGAATTGTGGTTTTAGTGCTGCTTTCTCTGTTTCCTGCTTCAGCTTAGTAAGATTAATTTCCTGGTCAAGTGATTTTAAATCGCTGCGATTAGTGTAAAAAAGAGTGCTGTCGAATACAATTCCCGAATAATCTATTAACTGATACGTTGTATCAATATCAAAATCAATAAGGGCATTTCTACCCATTAGTGCATTAAGCCTAATTTTTTTTTCATTAATGTCGTTCTCAAACATGAGCTGCATATTCTTTACATCGCCCAATGCTGCTTTTGCTTTGTAATAGGCACTGATTTTTTCTAATCCGTTTTTATAACGTATTTCAGCGTTTTTAATCATGAAATCAAGAATCTTTTCATTTTCAGCAATTATGACCAGCTTCTTTTTTAGGATAATCCATTCAAAGTAAAACTGTTTGGCATCACTAATTAACTCATTAAGGCGGCATCCAACTTCTTGCACCTTTTGCTGCTTCATCCATTGAGCGTATTTCATTATCAAACATCTTAACTACAGGATGCGAAGCTTTGATGCTATCAATAACAGCATTGAGCGGTAGTGTTTGTGAACGGCTGCTGAAAGCAACAGTTAATGCAAACAAAGTAGGTAGTAGTTTATTCTGTAACATCTATTAATTCAATTTTACCTTTACGTTTTAATTCTCTTTCCTTAATCATTTCAAAAATTACCGGTGTAATGAGCAACACATAAATGGTAGATGAGATTGTACCTCCGATTAAAGGGATGGTAATTGGTCGCATAATATCACTGCCTACACCCGTTGCCCAAAGAATAGGTATCAAACCAAACAGGCCCACTGAAACTGTCATTAGTTTTGGCCGTAACCTTTTTGCTGAACCTTCAATAACAAATTCCCTGATGATGGCAGGATTAAGTGTTGCTTTTGAGTTGCCATATTTAGCAACCATATTATTCATTGCTTCATTAAGGTAAATAGTCATCAGCATGGCTGTTTCAATGGCCATGCCGAATAGTGCAATAAAGCCAACTGCTACTGCAACTGATAAATTGATTCCGTAGAAGTAAACCATGAATATGCCACCAATCAAAGCAAAGGGAACAGTAATCATTGTTACAGTTGCTTCTTTAAAAGAGTGGTAAGTGAAGTAGAGAACCATGAAGATGATAATAATCACTATGGGTAAAATCATTTTCAACGTACGGTTTGCTCTTATCTGGTTCTCCCATTGACCACTCCATTCCAGGAAATATCCTTTGGGTAGTTTAGTAACCATTTTATTCAGTTTTTCTTGTGCTTCTTTCACCGTACTACCTAAATCTCTTTCTCTCACATTAAACAACACTGTACCTCTAAGCATTGCATTTTCTGAATTTATCATCGGTGGGCCATCGTTTAACTTAATATCTGCTACGGCTTCTAAAGGAAGAGGCCCGAAGTTCATTGTTTGTACCTGTAAACGTTTTAATGCTTCGAGATTGTTACGGAAATCTTGACCATATCTTGCATTTACAGAAAAACGTTGACGACCTTCGATAGTAGTGGTTAGTTTCATACCACCCAATGCACTTTCAATAACCGTATTTACATCATCAACACTTAAACCATAGCGTCCTATTTCTTCCCGCTTAATTTCTATATCAATGTATTTACCCCCTGTGATTGGTTCTACATACAAATCTTTCACACCATCAATTCCTTCTAACTGTTTTTTTATAGTTTGAGCAAACACATAAATACTATCAAGGTTTTGCCCATACACTTTTAACCCCACATCTGTACGGATACCTGTTGAAAGCATATTAATCCGGTTGATGATCGGCTGTGTCCATCCATTCGTAACACCGGGTATTTGCATTTTTGAATTGAGTTCATTGATGATTCCATCCTTTGTCATGTCTTTCCGCCATTCAGATTTAGGCTTCAGCAAAATGATGGTTTCTATCATGCTAATAGGGGAATTATCGGTAGCTGTATTTGCCCTGCCCGCTTTACCCAATACATGCAAAACTTCAGGAACGGTGCGGATGATTTTATCTTGCACCTGCAGCAATCGTTTTGCTTCTGAGTTAGATACATCAGGCAGGGTAACAGGCATAAATAATAAAGAGCCTTCATCTAATGGTGGCATAAATTCAGAACCAAGACTAGACATCATAACAATACCAGTTGCTAATGCTATGATGTTAACTGTAATGGTTGTCTTACGCCATTTCAAACACCATTTTAAAATAGGAGTATAGATTTTCTCCAGAGTTCTTGTAATCGGATTTGCACTTTCCGGCTTTAGTCTTCCTTTCAGAAAAAAGGAAATTAATACTGGTGTTAAAGTGATGGCTAAAAAAGCGTCAATTAACAATATAAAAGTTTTTGTCCATGCTAAGGGATGAAAGAGTTTACCCTCCATTCCTGTTAGTAAAAAAACAGGGAGAAAAGATGTAACCACTATGATGGTAGAATAAAAAACACCAGGGCCAACTTGTTTAGATGACTTTTCAATAATAGCATTTCTTTGTTCTGTCGTCAAGGGATCTTTATTTCTTTTGAACCACTTTGCCATAATTATACTTTGTCGGTTGAATTAATTTTTGCTGTTTGAGCCTCACTAATATGCCTATAAGCATTTTCTACCATTACAATACCATCATCGACCACTACACCGATAGCAAGGGCAATACCTGTTAATGACATAATGTTAGATGAGATACCAAACAATTCTAAGAAAATGAAACCTGCTGCAACAGAAATAGGAAGCTGAATTAAAATAATGACAGCACTGCGCCAATGAAAAAGAAAGATGAGTACGATAAGGGAAACAGCAATCATTTCTTCAATTAATGTACCTTTTACAGACTCAATTGCCTCTTGAATCAACGTGCTGCGGTCGTAAGATGTTTTGAATGTTACTCCTTCCGGTAATCCTTTCTCCACTTCTTTCATCTTTGCTTTTACAGCCTCAATTACTTTGTTTGCATTTTCATTGTAACGCATCACTACAATTCCTCCAACTACTTCGCCCTTACCATCCATATCAAAAATGCCGAGGCGTAAATCGCCACCCATTTGTACAGAGCCAATGTCTTTTACTCTTACGGGTATTCCATTGTAATTGGACAATGCAATATTTTCTACATCTTCTTTGTTTTTGATATAACCCAACCCACGAATGATGTAAGCCATGTCTGCCATTTCAAATTTTCTGCCACCTACATCATTGTTATTCGCTTTCACTTTATTCATTACATCCATCAGGGATATATTGTAATACTGTAATTTCACCGGGTCAATGATCAACTGGTATTGTTTTTCAAAACCACCAAATGAGGCTACTTCGGCTACACCGGGCACAGTTTGCAAAGCAAATTTGATATACCAATCTTGTAAAGCTCTTTGCTCACCTAAATCCATTTTGGGTGCATCGAGATGATACCAGTAGACATGACCTACTCCTGTTCCATCAGGTCCAAGTGACGGAGTAACACCCTGCGGTAATAACCGTTGAGCAAAATTCAAACGTTCCAAAACTCTCGTTCTTGCCCAGTAGATGTCTACATTATCTTCAAAAATCACATATACAAAACTCATCCCGAACATGGAAGAGCCGCGAATGTTTTTAATTTTTGGAATGCCCTGCAGATTGCTTACCAGCGGATAAGTAACCTGGTCTTCTATCACTTGCGGACTACGGCCCATCCACTCTGTAAAAACGATAACTTGGTTTTCACTCAAATCGGGAATAGCATCAATGGGATTTTTCTGAACAGCGTAAATGCCATATGCAAAAAGACCTGCTGCGAATAGCAGCACAATAAGCCTATTGCGTAAAGCGAGTTCAATTAGTTTTTGAACCATGATATTTAGTTAAATCATTATTTAATTACTTCTTCTACACGGCCGCACTTGAACATTTCGGAGCCGAAATAGGGGTTCTTTATTTCCTTTACTTCACTAATCCACATAGCACCCTGATTGTCTTTTGCCATTGGGCAATGATCATGATAAACCGGGCGGCCAGCGCCGAAGTTCTTAACCAGATCGTACACTACTTCACTCATCATTACAAAATGAGAACGCTGATGCTTGATATTATCCCCGTTCTTAGCAATATGTTCCGCATGTTCTTTCATTTCTGCTTCGTTGGCATCGTAAACAGTTTTTTGCTCGGATGTTAATAATGATTTGTCTAGTTTACCAATAGCATCATCCATTGCTTTAGCACCAGTTGCAGCTTCAACTGTATTATCATTGGCCAATGCATTTTTTAAATCCAGATAATGGTCAACAATTGCTTTTATTGAAGCAGCAGCTTTTGCATCCACATTTGTATAAACAACTGCAACAGCTTTAATATCCTTGTCAACCGAAGTAGTTGCATGTTGAGTACTATCGTTACCCATTCTACTCATATCATGTTCTTGGTGTTCGTTTTTGCTGTCACTGCTATCGCAGGCTGCAAACAATATGGGGCTGAAAGCTAACAGGCCGATTAAGATTTTTTTCATTTATTTGTATCTTTTGAGATTAATGTTTATGATTTGCGGATTGACTTTTGCTTGTTTTTTTTCTATCATAAAGACAGCATCCTGGTAACTTTTCATGCATTTTATCATCTACACTCTTTTTTTCAGTGCCGTGTCCTATGGTAGCTATGTTTTTTTGAATCAGATCATTTGAAAGCTTGCTACTGTCATAAATAACCGTTAGCTTTTTAGTATCTTTATTCCACATGGTTGATGCTGCTATCAACAGTATTTATACAGTTTTCATTTTTTCATTTTTGATGATTAGGAATAAGTCAATAATGGCATAGTGTAATGCCATTAGCCCTACAAATGAATGTTTGTCCGGCTTAAAAAGAAGAATAATTTCTAAATAAGGAAAGTACGATTGAGGATGTATACAGCAACGCCACAAGTTCGGGGAGGAGCATGGCTAATAGGATTTTCTTCTGCTACAGAAGAAAGATTAACAGTTGGAATGTCAACAGAATAAACAGGCAATGCCACGGCAATCAAATGTAAAAACTGGAAACCCGCTTCAACAGTTTTTTGATCAGTATTGCTTTTTATGAATTTATGTTCATCCTTGCAGCAGCCATTATCTTTTTCTTCGCTTTTATCCATTCCACATTTGCCGCATGTTTTGGACTTGTTTTGTCCAAGCCCCCAATCGGTCAATTGGCCCATGCAGTAGTGCATTTGTAATGTAGCACCAGTAGAAGTGGTGATATAAACAAGAGCTAATATGGCTACGATAAACTTTTTCATTACATATGAGTATAAAAATACAGCAATTTTACCCAACATTGTTTCACAATTCTTTGAATCTGACAATTCTTCTTTTATTTACGTCAACTTGTGGTAGGACGAGACGCATATCATAATCTTCTCACATTTGGGCATTTATGGATATGATTCAGAAAAGTACATTTTTGACACCTATTTTTGCGACATAAGTCAAAAAATGCATATTTTGACTTATATTTGATTTAAATGAGTCAAAATGATACCCTTTTTACCTTTGCAAATTGAAGTTGAAACAAAGACCGTTTTAAGAAAATTAGCAGCGGCACATCAGCGTCTAGCAGAATTTAAAGGAGTAATTACAAGCATTCCCAATCAAAATATTTTACTAGAAACGCTCACATTAAGAGAAGCAAAGGAGAGTTCTGCTATTGAAAACATAATTAGCACATTTGCCGAAGTTTATCAAAGTAGCGTTTACTCCAATTTGTTTGCATCCCCTGAAGCAAAAGAGGTGCATCTATATGCCGAAGCTTTAAAGCAAGGATTCAATTTGATACAATCTAGTGGGTTACTTACAAACAACCACATTTTGAAAATTCAATCAGTAATTGAACAAAATGATGCTGGTTTTAGGAAAGTTCCAGGAACCAAATTGTTAAATGAAAAGACTGGTGAAGTAGTGTATATGCCACCTCAAGATGCGTTAGAGATTGAAAGCTTAATGCAAAACCTTGAAGAGTTTATAAATAATGATGATTTAGCAGATTTAGATCCTTTGATTAAAATGGCAATCATACATCACCAGTTTGAAACGATTCACCCATTTTATGATGGTAATGGCCGTACGGGCCGCATCATTAATATTTTATATTTAGTGAATAAAAAATTATTAGATATCCCTGTACTTTATTTAAGTAGGTATATTATTAGAAAGAAAAGTGACTATTACGAACAGCTACAAAAAGTAAGAGAAACTGGAAATTGGGAACCTTGGATTTTATTTATTTTAGATGGTATTGAAAATACAGCTAAAGAGGGCGTTCTTTTAATTAATGCTATTCATCAAGCAATGCAAAAGTATAAACATGAAATAAAAGCAAAGCTGCCAAAATTATATAGTCAAGACTTACTAAATAATTTATTTAAATACCCTTACACAAAAATTGAATTTATTGAACGTGATTTGTCTGTTAGTAGAAGCACTGCTATTAGATATTTGGAGGAATTAGTGAAGAATGATTTTTTGGAAAAGCAAAAGTGGGGGAGGGAAAGCTTTTATGTAAATAAATTACTTTTTGAATTATTGAGTCAGAAATAACATTTACGGTGTTTACGGGACTGCCAACTTCGCTTCGCTCGTTGTCTTCCCAAAATGGTGGTCTTACCCAAAAGCCTCGGGACTGTCGGCTTCACTTCGTTTCGCCGACTTCTCCAAATGGGGGCCTTACCCAAAGCCCTCGCACAATTACGGGATTGCCATTACTCACTTCGTTCGTAATGTCTTCCCCCAAATGGTGGCCTTACCCAAAGCCTTTGCACCAGCTTCGCTGTTGCAGTCCTTCTCCATTTGTCTACGCCCTCAAGCAAGCTTGGGTCGTCTCCAAATGAAGAACGCCTCTTCAACTTCGTTGAAAAGGCGTTTGTAGCCGGTACGGGAATCGAACCCGTCTTTGCCCCGTGAAAGGGGGCTGTCCTAACCGACTTCTTTATTATAGATAATTACAATTATCTCTATATATCCGTTAAATTTGCACCTCTATTAGCAATTTATAATTAAAACAGCAATCAATGAGTACAGTTAAAGTTGCCATCAATGGCTTTGGTAGAATCGGAAGATTGGTTTTCCGTCAAATTTACAATATGAAAGGAATTGACGTAGTTGCGATCAATGACCTTACCAGCCCAGCAGTATTGGCACATTTATTAAAATATGATAGCGCACAAGGTCGTTTTGATGCTACCGTTACTTCAACCGAAGATTCAATTGTAGTAAACGGCGAAACCGTTAAAATATACGCACAAAGAGATCCTGCTCAAATTCCTTGGGGAGCGCACAATGTAGACGTTGTAATTGAATCTACAGGGTTCTTTACCGATAAAGACAAAGCGGCTGCACACATCACAGCAGGTGCTAAGCGTGTAGTAATTTCTGCACCAGCTACTGGTGATTTAAAAACCGTTGTGTTCAATGTGAACCACAGCATTTTAGATGGTTCTGAAACCATTATTTCTTGTGCTTCATGTACTACCAACTGTTTAGCCCCAATGGCTAAAGTGTTGAACGATCAATTTGGTATTGTAACAGGTATCATGACAACCATTCACGCTTATACCAACGATCAAAATACTTTAGATGCTCCGCATCCTAAAGGAGATCTTAGAAGAGCAAGAGCTGCTGCTTCAAATATTGTTCCTAACAGCACTGGTGCTGCAAAAGCAATCGGATTGGTATTGCCCGAATTAAAGGGCAAATTAGACGGTAGCGCTCAGCGTGTTCCTACTATCACTGGTTCTTTAACTGAACTAACGGCTATCTTAGGTAAAAAAGTTACTGCAGATGAAATAAATGCAGCTATGAAAGCAGCAAGCAACGAAAGCTTTGGATACAACGAAGATGAAATTGTAAGTACTGATATCATTGGAACTCATTTTGGTTCTTTGTTCGATGCTACTCAAACCAAAGTAATGACTGTTGGTGATGCTCAACTGGTTAAAACAGTTAGCTGGTACGATAATGAAATGAGTTATGTAAGTCAATTGGTAAGAACAGTTAATTATTTTGCTGGTTTAATCAGTAAATAATTTCAATAATATAATAGGAATGCCGGCCAAGTTGCCGGCATTTTTGTTAGCTATTTTCAATAAATTACGCTTCTATTTAAAAATTTATTATGAGCCTTTTTTCAACCCATTCATTTGCCAATGAAAAAGCATTGATCCGCGTAGATTTCAATGTTCCCTTAGATAAACAAACCTATGCCATAGGAGATGATAACCGCATGCGTGCTGCTATCCCTACTATTACCAAAATTTTAAAAGAGGGTGGTAGTGTAATTTTAATGAGCCATTTAGGTAGGCCAAAAGACGGGCCCGAAACCAAGAGCTCATTGATTCATATAGTTGGTCATTTGCAAAGCCTGGTTTCTGCAGCCATGAATAAAGAAGTAATCGTTCAATTTGCCAATGACTGTATTGGTGAAGAAGCTACACAAAAATCGGCCAACTTAAAAGCGGGTGAAGTTTTGTTGCTTGAAAATTTGCGTTTTTATAAAGAAGAAGAAAAAGGCGATGCCGCATTTGCCCAAAAATTAAGCAAGCTGGGTGATGTGTATGTGAATGATGCTTTTGGCACGGCGCATCGTGCACACGCTTCTACTGCAGTAATTGCACAGTTTTTTGAGAAAGGTAAAAAAATGTTTGGCTTGTTGATGGAAGGTGAAGTAAAAGCTGCTGAACTTGTTTTACACAAAGCAGAAAAACCTTTCACTGCAATTATTGGTGGTGCTAAAGTGAGTGATAAAATTCTCATCATTGAAAATTTATTGAATCGTGCTACGGATATAATTATTGGTGGTGGAATGGCGTATACATTTATGAAAGCACAAGGTGGGCATATTGGAAAAAGTCTTTGTGAAGAAGATCGCATTGATACTGCTTTAGAAATTTTAAAGAAAGCCGCAGAAAAAGGCGTTAATATTCACTTGCCTAGTGACAGTATTGTAGCAGATAATTTTGCAGCTGATGCCAATACTTCAACAGCTCCTTCTAATGCAATACCAGATGGTTGGATGGGTTTAGACATTGGTCCCAATGCTTGTGAGCAATTTGCCAATGCAATTAAAAAATCTAAAACTATTTTGTGGAATGGGCCAATGGGTGTGTTTGAAATGGAAAAGTTTCAGCACGGTACTAAAACCATTGCCATTGCTGTTGCAGAAGCAACTGCCAACGGAGCATTTAGTTTAGTAGGAGGTGGGGATAGTGTTGCAGCGGTGAACCAGTTTGGTTTTACCGATAAGGTAAGTTATGTAAGCACAGGTGGTGGTGCCATGTTAGAATATTTCGAAGGAAAAGTTCTACCAGGCATTGCAGCAATCAGCGAATAACAATCAGCGAAATCATTTAATGAAAATCATTCAATGATCTACATTCACTAAATAATCATTGCATATTTTTTTATAGCATCAGTTTTAAACTGATGCTTTTTTATGCTACATCTTCACCATTTGCTGCTTTTAATAAACTAAACCAATCTTCGCGCGTTAGTTTAATAGCACTTGCTTTTTTAGCTTGATCTAATCGTTCGGCCTTGGTGGTTCCAATTACCGTAACTATTCCGGCAGGATGCCTATGTAAAAAAGCCAATAAAATTTCATTTGCTCCAGTTGCATATTTAAGGGCCAATTCCGATGCAGTGTGTGTAATGCTTCTAAAATGTGGATGCGCATCATCCGTTAATAAGCCTCCTCCTAAAGGAGCCCAGGCCATGGGTACAATTTTATTTTCAATGCAGTTATCTAAAATGCCATTGGTAAATGGAGATAAACAAATTACAGAAACTTCAAATTGATTGTAACTGATGGGTACATATTGTTTGAGCATATTTACCTGATGCGGTAAAAAATTAGATACCCCAAACTCAATAATTTTTCCTTGCTGTTGCAAAAGTTGAACGGCTTCTGCAATCTCTTCTGGATGCATCAACGGATCGGGTCTATGAATGAGTAACACATCTAAATAATCGGTACCAAAATTTTTAAGTGATTGCTCAGCAGATTGTAGAATATGTTTTTTACTTGTATTGTACGATTTAATAGTATGCTGGGGCCTGTTCTCTGACAACATTTGAATGCCACATTTGGTAATCAACTTAATTTTAGATCGCAGTGTTTTATCTTCTTTTAATGCATCTCCAAATTCTTCTTCTGTAGTATAGTGACCATAAATGTCTGCATG
>VIKJ01000199.1:0-3172 GCA_008080615.1 Chitinophagaceae bacterium
AAAAGAAGTAATTAAAGCAATGCCTATTTTCCAATCAAAACCCAATGGGGCAATAACAGGTTCAATGGTTTTACCCAATATGCCGGCATAAGAATGTTGTAATTTTTCGGTAAGCATTTGCCTATGCAAAGAATCTTTATGTTGAGGCTCAACTTGTATAATGTTGGCGTATTTATTTTCTACTTGTTTAATTTGTTCGCCCGGCCCATAGGAACTTAAGAACCATAGTAGTAAACTAATAATCATAATTACTTTACCTGCATCGGTTACAAATATGCGGGCTTTTTCTACCATGGTGATGGCTACATTATTCCAACGCGGCGCACGATAAATGGGCAATTCTAAAATAAAAAAGCTTTTCTCTTTAATATTGATAAACCATTTTAGAATATAGCTCACGAACAATGCCATGAATGTTCCCAAAAAATACAGGGCCATCATCACCAAGCCTTGTAAGCTTATAAATCCCCAATAATAATGATCATCAATTACCAATGCTATTAAAATGGTATACACGGGTAAACGGGCACTACAACACATTAATGGTGTAACCAATATGGTGAGTAATCTTTCTTTTTTGTTTTCAATATTACGCGCACTCATGATGGCGGGAACAGCACAAGCAAAACTGCTGATCATGGGCATTACGCTTTTTCCATTCAAGCCCACTTTGCGCATCAATCTATCGCTTAAGAAACCAATCCTGGCCATGTACCCACTATCCTCTAACATGGTAATCAGCCCAAATAAAATCATGATCTGTGGAATAAAAATCACAATACCACTCATTCCCGCTACTATCCCATTCACCAATAAATCACTCCACCATGCATCGGGTAATTGTATCGTTAACCAACTGCTTATTTGCGCAAAACACCATTCAATTCCATCCATTGGATATTTGGCCAACGCAAAAACACTTTGGAACAACATGAAAAGCACTGAGAGTAAAATGATATACCCCCAAGTACGATGCAGCAATAACCTGAGTTTTAGTAGCATTAAATTGATGCCGTTCTATAATTGCAGGTATGGATGCATGATCCTTATTGCTAGACAGTTCTTCATAATTAATTAAATGATGAATGGCTGCATATTTGCTTAATTCAGGAAATAAGGTTTGTACTTCTTTAATGGCATTGGGAGCCAGTTTTTCTACTTCAATAAAATCATTACAATTTTTACAAGACTCTTTAGTTGTATGTGTAAGGGTTGCAATGGCTTTCTTTAATTCGGGTAATCCCTTGTTTTTTCTAGGGTTCACTGCAACTACGGGTATACCCAATGATGCTTCCAAACCAGCTATATCTATCTTGATTCCTTTCTTTGCCGCCAAATCGTTCATGGTAAGTGCCAATACCACGGGAATTTTTAAGTCGATGATTTGACTACAAAACAATAAATTTCTTTTAAGGTTACTGGCATCTGCTACCAATAAAACCATATCGGCTTTTACCGTATCGTCGGCCCCCATCAATACTTTGTAAGCTACCCACTCATCTGCCCTACGGGGATAGAGGCTATAAGTACCTGGCAAATCAATCAGTTCGGTGTCATGGTTATTGTCTACAGAATATACCCCTGTTTTTTTGTCTACGGTTACTCCAGGGAAATTACCTACTTTCTGATTTAGGCCTGTAAGGGCATTGAACAGAGAGCTTTTACCGCTGTTGGGGTTACCTACTAATGCTATATGGAACTTTGCTGATGCCAAGGTTGCAAAAGTAGGTGCAACAAATAGGATAAGGTTACGAGATTGGGAACAGAATATAGTTTCATCCACTTACTTTTGTAGTATAAACTGCATTTATGAAAAAATGGATTGCGATTCTTCTTTTTATTCCCCTTCTTTCAGAAGCTCAATCGAAGCGCAAACTTAGAATTGCCGAAGTAAAAGAAACTACTGCAATAATTACCAACCTAAAAAAGCATGTACAGTTTTTAGCCAGTGATGCTTTAGAGGGTAGAAGAACTGGATCTAAGGGAGAAATATTGGCGATGGAGTACATTATAGACCAATACAAGCAAATGGGATTAACTCCCAAAGGCGTGAATGGATTTATGCAGGAATTTGAAATAAATGAAGGCAAACAAATAGATGCGAACAATCATTTAAAAATTGAAGGCAAGTCTCTTCATTTGGTGGATGATTATTTTCCTTTAGCTTTTAGTGCGTTAAAAACAGTAAAAGGCAATACAGCAGCGGCATTGAATGAGGCTAACCTGCCTTGGTTTAAAGACCTTGCCGAATTATTAGAAGAAAACAAAACCAATCCTCATTTTGATACAATAGTTCTACCATGGTAGACAATGTTCAATTTAATAAAAATGATCGCACAGCACCTGTTGCTATTCCGGTTGTTTATTTAACAAAGGCTGGCTTAAAAAAATACTTACCCGATTTTACTGCATCAGTAAATATTGATTTGAATATTGCCTATAGCGAAAGAATTAGAAAAGCAAGAAATGTTGTAGGCTATATCAATAACAATGCAACCAATACGGTTATTCTGGGAGCGCATTATGATCATTTGGGATATGGTGAAGATAAAAATGCCTTGGATACAGGGCATATCATTCACAACGGCGCCGACGACAATGCAAGTGGTACTGCGGCTTTGATAGAATTAACTAGAAGTTTAATTAAAAAATCACCCGCAAATAACAATTATTTAATCATTCATTTTTCTGGAGAAGAATTGGGTTTATTTGGCAGCAAGTATTGGTTAGAAAATCCTACTACTACTATTACTCCTAATTATATGATTAATATGGATATGGTTGGTAGATATGATACTGCAAGAAAATTAACGGTGGGCGGATATGGTACATCTCCAGTTTGGGGCAATATTATTCCATCTGTATCAGGTAGTTTAGCTATCAAAATAGACAGTGCAGGAAGTGGGCCTAGTGATCATGCTAGTTTTTATAGAAAAGACATGCCTGTGTTATTTATGTTTACAGGAAGCCATCCTGATTATCATAAAGCAACCGACGATTGGGATAAAATTCATTATGAAGGCGAGCGAGAAATTATTCGCTTAGTATATAAAATTATTGAGCAGGCAGATACTAAAGGTAAATTGCCATTTACCAAAACCGCCGAGCAGCAAATGGGCCGTAGCACTCGATTTACAGTTAGTTTAGGCGTTATACCAGATTATGGTTTTTC
>VIKJ01000199.1:3215-4764 GCA_008080615.1 Chitinophagaceae bacterium
GGCGACTATAAATTTGCAGATGTAAATAGTTATATGCAATCATTGTCTAAATTTAAGAAAGGCGATAAAACCGTATTGATTATTAAAAGAGGTACCGAAGAGAAAAAAATTGAGCTGGAGTTTTAAAATAGTTTTATGAAGCTACGCTTAGATGTAGATGAGTTAAATGATGATTTTTTTGAAGATACCCGACTATTGGGCATTACAGCAACAGTAAAAAATTACCAGTTCTGTATGCAGTTAAACAATATGTTGGGCTATGATTTTAGGTTAAATCCTGAAATTGAAATTCACCTAAAAAAGAAGAGCAGGAATTATTATTTTTCTATTTATCAATACAGCGAACCCAATACTCCACTAATTCATTACTTATACCAAAATCAATTTGACGGGGAGTATCTGCTACCCGAATTTAAGCATATGGATTTTTTGTGGTTGATGAAATACGATTATGTAGATGAGGATAAATGCAATTGGATTAAACAAACCATTCGCAACCTCAATGGGGTGCAAATGATTGTAGAGTTAACCAACGAGCAGATCAAGAATAAAGGCAATATGGTATTTTAATTTCCTTACTGTTCTATACTAATTCTTTTTTCTCCCATTGTAGTTAAATAACCAATGGGCTCAATAAAATCTTGCAAACCGTGTTGCTGTAAAATGGCTTGTACCGCAGCTGCTGAACTAGGGTCAACTGCAATTAGTAAACCTCCATTGGTTTGAGGATCGGGTAAAATAGAAAATGCTTCCATCACATTTACCCCTTTGCCAAATGCTACCTGTGCACTATAAGCGTTCCAATTTCTAAATGTAGCATCTGGAGTAGATTTTTGTGCCAATAGTTGCTTGGCTATATCCAATATGGGTACTTTACTATACTGGATGCTTGCTCCAAGTGCACTGCCTTCTGCCATTTCCATCAAATGACCAATTAATCCAAAACCAGTAACGTCGGTCATGGCATGCACTCCTTTTATCAATCCTAAATCTTGCCCAACTTTATTTAATTGATTCAACTGATTAATTAGTAAGGGCAAATCTGCTTCACTTAATAAGCCTCTTTTTTGTGCAGTAGCCAATATGCCTACGCCTAGTGGCTTGGTTAAAAACAACAGATCACCGGCTTTGGCACCATTGTTTTGTTTGATATTTTCAGTAGCAATCAATCCATTTACAGATAAGCCAAAAATGGGCTCGCTAGTATCTATGCTATGACCTCCTGCCAAAGGAATACCCGCTTCTAAGCATTTGCTTCTTCCACCTTCAATTACTTCAGCTGCAATTGTTGCAGGTAATTTATCAATTGGCCAACCCAAAATAGCCAATGCCATGATGGGCTTTCCTCCCATTGCATATACATCGCTGATGGCATTGGCAGCAGCAATTCTTCCAAATTGATAAGGATCGTCTATAATGGGCATGAAGAAATCGGTAGTACTAATGAGTGCAGTGCCATTGCCCAAATCGTAAATGGCCGCATCATCCTTGCTACTATTGCCTACTAATAAATTGGGGTAGTTGGGTTGCTCGGTTGCCGTTTTAAGAA
>VIKJ01000065.1 GCA_008080615.1 Chitinophagaceae bacterium
CTTATCAGTTGTTCAGCAAAAAAAACAGAAGAAAAAACTCCAGCACCTGTTAAGGAATCGCTGGTACTTAACTTAACGGATGCGCAATTAAAGCAAGCCGATTTATTGGTTGAAGCAGCTTCTACCAAAATATTGCATGAAACCATTGCAGTGAATGGCTTGGTAGATGTGCCGCCACAAAGTATGGTATCCATTAGTTTTCCGTTAGGAGGCTATTTGAAAAAAACACAGTTATTACCCGGAATGAGTATTAAAAAGGGAGAAGTAATTGCCTTGATGGAAGACCAAAGCTATGTGCAATTGCAGCAAGAGTACTTGGTAGATAAAGCAAAAATGGAATACCTCTCAGCCGATTTGCAACGTCAAAAAGAGTTGAGTGATAATGAAGCAACCAGCAAGAAAAATTATCAGCAGGTACAGAGTGAATACAAGATGGTTCAGGTAATGATTAAGTCATTAGAAGAAAAATTGCGCATCATCGGAATAGATCCTGCTCAATTATCAGTTGCCAACATTTCACGTACTGTTTCTTTACGTTCTCCCATTAATGGTTTTGTTACCAAAGTGAATGTAAATATTGGTAAGTATGTAAACCCTTCGGATGTATTGTTCGAATTGGTTAACCCAGATGATATTCATGCAGCAATGACTGTTTTTGAAAAAGACATGCACTTAATTCAAAAGGGAATGAAAGCCATTGTATCATTGGCTAGTAACCCTGCAAAAAAATATGAAGTAGAAGTATTGTTGGTTACCAGAAATATCAATGAAGCCCGCACTGGTTTGGTGCATTGCCATTTTGAAAATACTAATCATGAATTATTGCCTGGTATGTTTTTAAATGGAAGCTTTAATTTAAGTGCTAAACCAAGTAGCGTTATTCCCGAAGAATCAGTAGTAAGATTTGAAGGAAAAGAATATGTATTTGTGGCAAAAGACGCGCATCAATTTGAAATGGTTGAAGTGCAAACAGGTACACACCAAGACGGAATGGTTTCATACAGTTTATTGGGCATGCTGAAGAATAAAGCAGAGTAACATAGCAGGTTAATCCCTTCGATAAAGGGTTTAAATAAAACCAATAAAACTGCACAGATAAAAAAAACTGAAAAACCAATTGCTCGGTTGCCAATCTTAGTAGATGGTAGCCGGGCTTTTTTATGCCTTTTCTAAATAAGCATCTATTTGATCTTCTACTTCGTAAAAGCCAGCAATTTTTCTAATGACCTGTTCTACAATGGCGTCTGGGCAACTGGCTCCACTGGTAATCAATATTTTTAATGGGGTAGTAGTGGGTAAATAATTACTGATTTCACTTAATTCCTTGGTATGCCAATTACAATGAATCAGTTTGGTTTTATCTAACAACTTATCGGGCGAATCTATAAAGTAGGTTGGTAATTTTGCTTCACACAATTCTACTAAGTGAGAGCTATTGCTACTATTATGACCTCCAATTACAAAGGCAATATCCGCAGGTGTATCTAACATTCCTACCACTGCAGTTTGGTTATCATTGGTTGCATAACAAAGGGTATCCCTAGTATCTGCAAAACGCTCTCCAATAGTTGCATCGGTTAAATTATAGTGCTTGCGTATGGTTTCTTTTAAATAATCAGAAATAGCTTGAGTGTCGGTTGCCAATTGGGTAGTTTGATTTACAACACCTATTTGTTGTAAGTGTTTGGTAATATCAAATCCATCGGAATACCTGCCTTTAAATTCTGTGTAAAATTGTTCAGCCTCTTTTTCACCAGTAATATACTTGGCTAGTTCAATGGTTTCTACCATATCATTTACTACAATGGTTGGGGTATTGGCCGATGCATGAGAAAAAGTAGCCCTTGTTTCTTCATGCTTTGGCTTACCGTGTACTATGATGCTGTAACCTTTTTGCGCAATCTGTTCACTGCGGTTCCATACTTTTTCTACAAAGGGGCAAGTGGTATTGTATTTTTCAACTGCAATCCCTTTATTGCGCAATAGTTGTTCAATTTCCAATGTAGTTCCAAATGCAGGAATAACTACAATATCATTCCCATTGATTTGGTCGAAAGGAATAATTTGTTTGCCATAAGTATCTTGCAAAAAAATCACCCCACGAGCAATTAAATCGGCATTAACCTGAGGGTTATGAATCATTTCACTCAACAAATAAATTTTCTTGCCGGGGTTTTGATCGATGGTATTAAAAGCTATTTCAATGGCATTTTCTACTCCATAACAAAACCCAAAATGGCGCGCCAAATAAATTTCAATAGGTCCTAAATTAAGTAGGGTAGGGCTAAAGTCTTTTTTTAGTTTATCAGCTGCTTTGCGCTGCTCCTTCACCTTGCTAATAAGGGAACTCCTATATATATTGGGTATAGTAAACTGTTTCATTGCTTAATTAAACAATGAAGGTACTGAATTGTTGTTGATTAATTGATTTAGCAGATTGCTCAATTCTACCCCTCTTAAATCTTTTGCAATTATTTTGCCACTTGGATCGATTAGAAAACTAAGGGGAATACCTTTTCCGATTATATTAAATAGTTGTGCTATTTCTCCTCCAAAAAATTTAAAATCACAAGTTTGAATCCATGGAAGTCCATCTTTTTGTATAGCGTTTAGCCAATCATTTTTTTGGTGCAACTGATCTATAGATACTCCAATAATTTCGAACCCTTTTTTGTGAAATTCTTCATAGGCATCTTTTAAAAAAGGGTGTTCTTCTCGGCATGGAACACACCAAGAGGCCCAAAGATCGATTAGTACGTAATTTCCTCTGAATGAATTAATATGTATTTTTTTGCTATTGATATCTGTAAATGTGAAATCAGGTACAATGGCGCCTATCGCTATTTTTTCTTCTAATTCAATGTATTTGAAAGCTTGTCTTGCATTGTATGATTTCTTTACATCATCTGATAATAATCGGTAATAGATTAAAGAAGTATCAATCGAAGCTGTATGGATGAGTTGGAACAAAACATAACTGCTTACATATGAAGATGGATTTTCTTTAATAAATTTTGATTCTTGATATAATTGTTCAGTGATGAATTTTGATTTTAATACTTCTTCTAAACTATCTTTTTGTTTTTGACTCCATGAACTCGGAGCTAGCTTTAATTGTTTTTTTAATTGAGTTCGATAAATATTTAAATCAGCAGAAATAGAATTATAGCGCTCAAATTCTTTTTGTGTTTTTGAGCCAATAAGTTGAATATTTTTAAATTGGTCAACTTTAAATACCCCTTCCATTGTTGTTGGTTCTATATAGAATTCAGCATAATTATTTTCACTAACACTTCTTGAATTTACATTTCCTGTTAAATCGGCCAGAGTAGGTTCAATTATATTTCCTTCAAATTTGAATTGGCCTTTTTTTAGTTTACAGCTATCCTTTATATATTTATCAAAACTATTTATGTATGATAAAACTAGTAAACCAGTGTCTTGGCCAATTACTTTTCCTGTAAGTATAAATTTATTTGTTTTTACATTTTGCTGTGCATTAATTAATGTTGAGAATCCAAAAAAAAGTAAAATAATTAAATTAGGCTTTGGAAATTTTATTAGCAAAAAGGGGAAATGACATTTTTGTTTGCTTGTAATTGACATAATCAATTTTTAGTTATCCTGAATTTATAACTGATTCATTTTTGATTCAATTCCATAAAAAGGAGAAATTATTTTTTACTTTATAGAAGTATTTTCTATACCCAAAAGGCTAAAAAAATTGGTTTCATCTAATTCCATTACTTCCCCAGGTTGTAAATTGCCTAATTCTAGGTTTTCAATACTCACTCTCACCAACCTTTTTACTTTATGACCAATGGCCTTAACCATTTTTCTTACTTGATGAAATTTACCCTCTGTTAAACTAATGCGCAACCATGTATAATCTAGATGCTCGATCATGATATAGGGGGAGTTGAAATTGAATGGTGGATCTGCAACAATTTCGGCTTTGCAAGCACTATTATAAGTAGCACCATTTTCAATAATCAATTCTACTCCATTTTGTAATCGAGTAATATTTTCTTCACTTACTTTATTATTCACCAAAACCAAATAAGTTCTTTCATGAGGTTTTTCTCCTTGAAACAATAATCGGGTTACTTTTTTATTAGTTGTTAAAATGAGTAAACCTTCCGAATTGCTATCTAACCTGCCTACTGCATGGGTTCCTTCGGGAAATTGGAATGGTATGCTGGTTAATAAATTTACAGCATGGCTACTCACAAATTGAGATACCATGTTAATGGGCTTATTCAAAATAAAATAGCGATGAACCTGCTCCATGCAATTGTTTAATCTTCAATACCTACTAGTGGAAATAATAAATTTACCGTGGTGCCTTCACCTTGTATGCTCTCCACTTCTATAGAACCATTTTGCATATCCATAAAATCTCTGCACAACACCAATCCCAACCCAATTCCTTTTTCTTCATTTGTTCCAAATGTAGAATGACTCACATTTTCCTGAAATAATTTGGCCAAATTTTCTGGTGCAATTCCAACCCCTTTATCTTTAACAATCACATATGCATGGCGCCTATTTCTCATGGTGTACACTTGTATACTTCCTCCCTCCCGCGTAAATTTAATGGCATTGGATAAAATATTTCTAATAGCAAAAGCGGTCATGTTTTTATCTGCCCAAACCAATTGATTATGTAAACTGGTGGTGATCTCAATTTTTTTATTGAGGGCGCTTTGATTCATTACTTCTACCGTAGCCATAATGATTTTAGCTAAATCTACTGGCTCTAAGATGGTTTGTATTTCTCCTGTTTGAGATCGGCTCCAAAGTAGCAACCCATCTAACATTTCTACTACTTTTTTAACATGCGTATTTAAATTAGTAGAAACAAAATCTATTTCTGTTTCGGTGAAACTGTTGAAATTGTCTTTGTAATAGTCTAAGAAACTAATGATACTAGACAAAGGCGCACGCATATCGTGCGAAATGATGGATAAAAATTTATCTTTTTGCGAGTTAACTGTTTTTAAGTTTTCCTCGTTATGAATTAACTGAATGTTTTTTGCTTCTAATGCGGTACTCTTGTCTTGAATAATTCTAATACTTCTACGAATTTTTCTTATGGCTAAATTAAAGTTAGCAGTCAATTGTCCTATCTCATCTTTTCTATCAGGGTCAATGATTTTGGGATTGATATCATCTTTAAACTTAGTAGCAACTACTTCTCTAATGGCATTGTTTAAGCTAATGATGGGTCTGGTAATTTCAACTGACAATACATAGCTAACCAAAATACCAATGATAAAAGCAACACCTATCAGTCCTAAAAAAATCCATTCTAGATTTTTTAAATTATCCCTATACGTATTTCTAATTGAGTCGATGGTTAATTTTAATTGCTTATCGGTGTTTTTACTTTGTTCCGCCAATTCTGTTTTTAATCCATTGCGTTGATTGCTGCCTACGCTTCTTTCTAATTCTACCATACGGTCGAAATTGCGTTTATAACCACTTAGCATCAGCACGCTACTTGGGCTATTGCTATAGGTTTTAATGGCAAGGTCTATGAGGGAGTCAAATCTTTTTACTGCCAATTCTTCTTTATACAATAAGTAGGCTTGTTCATTTTTCTTTAGAAGGTCTAATAAAGTTTGATTAATGAGTTTGCTTTGTTCAAGCTCGTCAGTATAATTTTTAAAGCTGCCCATTAAGCCCATTTTGCCATAGCCCATCTGCCTCACCGAATCAATCATTCTGCTAAACAATTCATCCTGTTGATGAATTTGGTGGGTTATTTGAATGATTTGTTCTGCAATGGTGGGCGTTTTACTTAACTCATGTTTATTAATGATGGCAATATCATCATCAATTTGTTTTAGCAATGCTGCATACATGCCAATGGATTGGCTATTGCCTGTTTTAAAAAATTCTTCATTAAACCGCTCACTCAACAGAAATTCTTGCTTAGCCTCATTTTGTTGTTGTGCCTTAATGCGAATATCATCTACACGGTCTAGCATTAATTCAATAGCGCCCCGCTTATCATTTACACGGATGGTTATCAAAATGATAATCACCGTAATGAGCAGAATCAGAAAATGGGAAAGAAACAGTTTATTTTTAATACTTAGGTTCCTAAAGGGGGTTTTAATCATTTCTTTTACAAACTATTGGGGGTTATGTATTATTAGGCCACAAGATACTTAGTTTTGCAGCATGCATTATGTTTCGGTAGAAGGGTTAACCAAGAGTTATGGTATTAACCCACTTTTTAGTAATATTTCATTTCATATTAATGAAGGCGATAAAATAGCCCTGATAGCCCGAAACGGTATCGGGAAGTCTACTTTATTGAAGATTTTAACAGGCCGGGAAAAGGCCGATTCAGGTAAATCTTGGGTTCATAAAGATGTTACGGTGGCCCTTTTTGAGCAGGATCCGCATTTTGAAGAGCATAAATCGGTATTGGAGAACATTTTTGAGCTCAATCACCCCATTATCAATGCCATTAAGAAATACGAAGTGGCCATTGAAGAGGAAGATGCCGATGGCATTACAGAGGGTATTGAAGCCATGGATAACCTAAATGCCTGGGATTTTGAAACCAAAGTGCACCAGATTTTAGACAAGCTGAATATTCATCACTTAACCAATCCCGTAAAAGACCTAAGCGGTGGCCAGCGTAAAAGGGTAGCATTGGCTAAAACCCTTATCAGTATTGGGTTTGCTCATCAACATACCTTGTTGATGATGGATGAGCCTACCAACCACTTAGATGTGGAAATGATAGAATGGTTAGAGCATTATTTGAATCAGGAAAAAGTAACCTTACTCTTGGTAAGTCACGACCGCTATTTCTTAGATGCCGTTTGTGATGAAATTTGGGAACTGGAAAGAGAGAAACTGTATACCTATCAAGGCGATTACGAGCAGTATATGGAGCAAAGGGCGGCCAGACTGGATAGTGAGCAAGCAAGTATTGATAAGGCTAAAAATACCTATAGAAAAGAACTGGAATGGATGCGGAAGCAACCCAAGGCCAGAACCACCAAAAGCAAAAGCCGGCAGGATAATTTTTATGAAGTTGAAGCCCGGGCCAAGCAAAAAATTGAAGATAATCAACTGCAATTAGAGGTAAAGATGAGTAGGCTGGGGGGCAAAGTGGTTGAAATGAAAAAAGTATACAAATCCTATGGTGATTTACCCATTTTAAAAGGATTTGAATACACATTTAGTAAAGGAGAAAGAGTAGGAATCATTGGAAAAAACGGCGTAGGAAAATCTACTTTTTTAAATATCCTTCAACAATTAGAAACCGCAGATAGTGGTAAAATTAATGTGGGTGATACCGTTCTTTTTGGCAATTTCTCTCAGCAGGGATTGGTGATTAAAGAAGATATGCGGGTGATTGAATATGTAAAAACATTCGCCGAAAATTTTCCATTAGCCAATGGGGGTAGTTTAAGTGCGGCCCAATTTTTAGAATTGTTTTTATTTACGCCCGATAGGTGGTGAGAAAAAGCGTTTACAATTACTTACTGTACTTTTTAGAAATCCTAATTTTTTAATATTAGATGAGCCAACCAACGATTTGGATTTGCCAACGCTCGCTGTATTAGAAACATTCTTAAGTGATTATCCTGGATGTATTTTAATTGTATCGCACGATCGATATTTTATGGATCGATTGGTAGATCACTTATTTGTTTTTGAAGGGCAGGGTGAGATCAGAGATTTCCCTGGAAACTATACCCAGTACAGGATTTGGCAAAAAGACAATGAGAAGAAAGAGAACAAGTGGGATGTATTGGAAGCAGGTAAAAGAAAGGGTGAAACAACAGAGCAAATAGTAAAAAATAAAATAGACACCCCTGTAACTACTACTGCCAAAAAAGCTTTGTCTTTTAAAGAGAAGAGAGAGTTTGAACTGTTGGAAAAAGAAATGCCCGAACTGGAAAAAGAAAAGCAGTTACTTACCAGTGAAATGAGTTCAGGCACATTGCCATTTGAATCTATCCAAAAAATAAGTAACCGCCTTATTGAATTAACACAGTTGTTAGAAGAAAAAGAAACCCGTTGGTTAGAACTAAGTGAGCTTATGTAAAGCTGATTAATTCTACATCAAAAATTAAGGTACTATTTGGGCCAATTTCTGCACTCACTTGTCTTTCTCCATATCCTAAATGTGGGGGGATAAAAAAACGCCATTTGCTACCGGTAGGCATTAATTGTAATCCCTCAGTCCAACCCTTGATAACCATATTTAATGGAAATGATGCAGGCTTGCCTCTTTGTACAGAGCTATCAAAAATAGTTCCGTTAATCAAGGTACCATGATAATGACAGGTAACATCATTGTGAGCAGCTGGCTTTTCGCCTACGCCCGCCGTTAAA
>VIKJ01000066.1:0-19066 GCA_008080615.1 Chitinophagaceae bacterium
GAGGGTGAGCTAATCCGTAAAATAATTGCACGCAGCGAGCAGTCTTTTTCTCTTTCAGCTCCCCTCGAAACCGGCTCAGCTAACCCGAGCGAAGCGAGGGTGAGCTAATCCGGTAGTTTTTTGTATTTTTAGTTATGGAAAGGGTGTATATAGATACTTCTGTTTTTGGTGGATATTTTGAGCCAGAATTTGAACTTTGGACAAAAGTGTTATTTGATCGAATTTCAAAAGGTCATTATAAAGTTCTACTTTCAAGATTAACTGATATTGAACTTGAAAATGCTCCACAAGAAGTAAAAGATTTAGCAAGCTCATTGCCAGAAAAATATATTGAATGGATAGAGATTTCTACCGAATCAGTTCAATTAGCTGATATTTATATTGATCAAAAAGTAGTAGGACAAACAAGCCATTCTGACTGTATTCACATTGCTATTGCTACTTTAAATTATGCTGACGTTTTGGTAAGTTGGAACTTTAAGCATATTGTAAATCATCTTAAAATTCGAGGATATAATGCTGTTAATTTTAAATATGGGCACAAAATTCTTGACATTCGTTCACCAAGAGAAATTTTAGAGTATGAAGACTAAAGAAATAAATAAGGAGAAATCAATTCTTTCCAATCTGAGATCAATAAGAGATAAAATCAGTTCAGAGTTAAAAGATATGACACCTGAACAGATAGTAGAATTTTTAAAGAAGAAAAAAACACTGCATCAGCAGAAGACTTGGCATTAGACTGTAATTTTTTGAATCTAGATTAGTGATCTCTTGGGTTCAAATCATTTTTTGTCTACCCTCAACCATATTACGGCTCAGCGAACCCGAGCGAAGCGAGGGTGAGCTAATCCGACCGACTCTACAACTCTTACGGGGTGGCAATTTCAGGTTTAAATTTATTTGTAAGATTAAGCGCTTTTAGCGAACGACTATTATATACCTACCACGCACAATTTAGCTGTTTGCACAAATATTGATTAAATTGTATAATAAATCAATTCTATGCCTTTCCCTAAATTACTCCTCAGTTATATACTCACTTTTGTTGTTTTTTTTATTATTGATATGACCTGGCTTGGCTTTATTGCCAAAGATTTATACAGAAAATATTTAGGCGGATTTTTATCTGATCAAGTAAACTGGACTGCTGCCATCATTTTTTACCTGTTGTTTATTGTGGGTATTTTTATATTCACCATAATGCCTGCTGTAGAAAAAAATTCATTAACATCAGCAATAACACTCGGAGCGCTATTTGGGTTCTTTACTTATGCAACTTACGATCTCACCAATTTGGCAACCCTAAAAGGGTGGCCCTTGAATATTGTTTTTATTGATATTATTTGGGGAACTGTATTAACAGCTATAGTAAGCACTGCTGGATTTTATATTGTAAAATATTTCCAATAAAATGTTGGCTACCATTCTTCAAACAGCGCTATTCATTTTCTGCTATGTGAGCGGTTGGTTTATTGTTTCTTTGATTAAACAAAGAAATGATGTTGCTGATATTGCCTGGGGACTGGGTTTTGTTGCGATTGCTTTTTTTCTTTTTCTAACCAAATCGCCAACAGTACAATCGGTAATGCTTTATTTGCTCAATGCCATTTGGGGAATTCGATTAGCATTACATATTGGCTTAAGAAGCAAGGGCAAACCCGAAGATTTTAGGTATAAAAAATGGAGAGAAGAGTGGGGGAAGTCTTTTGTACTTCGTTCTTATTTACAGGTGTATTTACTCCAAGGATTTTTTATGTTGATCATTAGCATACCCATTATAGTAGTGTCTATTGCTCCAGCACCCATTTTCAATATCTATGCTTATGCGGGGTTTTTTATTTGGCTCATTGGTTTTGCCTTTGAAGCGATCGGAGATTATCAACTGATGATTTTTGTAAAGCATAAGAAAAACAAATCCGATATCATGCAAACCGGTTTGTGGAAATTTACTCGTCATCCCAATTATTTTGGTGAAGTAATACTCTGGTGGGGAATTTTCATTATGGTATTGCCCTTGCAGTATGGTATATGGGCCATCATCAGCCCAATCACCATCAGTTATTTATTGCTCTATGTATCAGGCATACCCATGCTCGAAGCTAAATACAAACACAACGAACAATTTCAAGATTACAAAAAAAGAACCAGCGCATTTTTTCCGATGATACCAAAGCGCCAGTTTTAAGACGCATTTGTTCGGTATATATGACCAAAGTAAAAAAAGAAAACCCCCAACTTTCGTTGAGGGTTTCTATCAATCATTCAAAATTAAATTAGTTATTAGAAGCATCTGTTTCAGGCGCTTCATCTTTAGTTGAAGTATCTGCAGTAGGAGCTACATAAATTGTTTGGTGATAAAATTTAGTAGAAGGTTTAACCTCACTCAATCTTTCCTGGAATAAGCTCAGGTAGTTATTGTCTTTATTATTTTTATTGAAGATATCTTTTAATTGTGCAAATAGATCTGCAGAACTAGCTTCAAATACAGCGTTCTCTAAACTGAGCAATTTAATATTCGCTTCAACAAACTGATTCATTTCGGTATTGATGATGGTACAATGTACATTTCCCTTTACGATAGAATCTTTACAAAGGTTTACTCTTCAATTTTAATATCATTACAAATAATCACACCACGAAAAATACCAGTTGGTGTAATATGAATGGTTTTCTTGCTATAAAGAACGCCATTGAAATTGCCATCTAGAATAATATCATTCTCAGAGTCTAATACCCCAGAAATATTGGTAGAGCTAGTAATAAATAATTTTTTAACGTCTGCCATTGCTGAACCTCCAAAATTGGTACTTGGCTCATTTAGTAGTTGGTCTCTGAACTTGTTCATGGTACTGATTGCTTTTGCCGTTGTTTAAATTGGCTCTAAATTAATACAAATATGCTAAAAGCCCCTAAATAAAATCTCCATTTCACACCAATAAAATAGCTATTTAGAGTAGAAATGAATCAATAAATAGCCTAAAACACATAAAAACAGGATAGATAGGATGGCAATAATTAGCCATTGTTGGTCTTGAATTTTACGTAATTTTTTGCGTTTACTTTTCTTATTGATTTCCTTTTTAAGCTGTTTATTCAGTTGGTCTTTTAATGCTTGTAATTGATTGGGGTGCTCAAATTGTTTTAAACCTTCTATGGCATCATTTACAAATGCGGAATCAGTCATTTGCTTTTCTATGGCAAAACGCTCCTGTTCCGAAGGATTTCCTTCGATATATTTTAACAACTCCTGTTCATTCAGGGGTTCGTCATTTTTTAATATATCATTCCAATCGGCCATTTAGTTAATTCGTTTTTTTTCCATGAATAGTTTTAGGTTGCGCTTTCCATTTTGAATATGACTTTTCACTTGTAATGCGGTAAAACCTGTTTGTTCTACTATTTCCTGATAACTCATTTTACGGAGGTAGAATAAAGTTATACAAGTTTGTTGCTCCTTGTTTAATTCACTCAAGCAATCGGCTAACAGCGTTAAGTTAAGCTCTTTTGCCAAATGGTCTTCTGGTGAGTCCGATTCTTCAAAAAATTGATCAGTGAGGGGTACATTAATTTTCTGGTCTCTTAATTTCATTAAACAATGATTGCATGCTATTTTATACAACCAGCTTTTGGGGTAGGTTACCGGATACTTTTCTAACTCATTCAAGGCTTTTAAAAAAATTTGCTGTACTGCATCTTTTGCTTCCTCTTCATTTTTTAAATATTTCATGCATACCCCCAATAAAAGCAAGGTATAGCGCTCTAATAAGATTCCTAGCCATTCTTTGTTTTGATCGGCATAAAACCTGCTTAGCAGTGCTGAATCTGTAATATCGTTGTGGCTAGCTTTAATCACAGGTTAAAATAAGTGAATTTCTTGTAAGATGCGTTGCTCATAAATTTCCATATCTTACAATAAATTTTTTTCATGGGTTATGTTGTTGGAATAACAGGGTCTGCGCCCATGCGTGCAGAGCCTAGTCATAGAACAGAGATAGTGAGCTCATTATTGTTTGGGGAAGTAGCTGAAATTATTGATGGAACCAATGATTTTACCAAAATCAGAACCGTATATGATGGGTATGAAGGTTGGTGTCAAAGCACCCAATTAGTGGGTATCAGCAATGAACAGGCAGCTGCAGCAGGAAAAGAATTGGTAGCAGAATTTACCAATTTGGTAGAAATTAATGGCACAGAAATGCATGTTCCTTTTGGATCTTCGCTGGGGTTATTTAACCAAAACAATGCCCAATGGGGAAAATTCAAATTGGTAAACAAGGGAGAAGTTGCCAAGCCAAATGCAGCTTTATTTACCGAAGACTATATTAAACATATTGCCCAAACTTATTTAAATACGCCTTATTTATGGGGTGGAAGATCAGTATTTGGAATTGATTGCAGTGGTTACGCGCAACAGGTTTATCGTTTTTTTAATAAAGCCTTACCCAGAGATGCTTACCAACAAGCAGCATTGGGAGAAGTGGTGGGTTTTTTGCAGGAAGCAAAATGTGGAGATTTGGCTTTTTTTGATAATGTAGAAGGAAGGATTACCCATGTGGGTATTATGCTAGATCCCGAAAATATAATTCATGCATCGGGCAAAGTTAGAATTGACAAGATTGATAATATGGGCATTGTAAGTGTAGATACAGGAGAACGCTCTCACAAACTAAGAATCATCAAAAGATATTTCTAACTAAAAATCCCCTTGTAAAAAGGGGATTTTTTATACTGAATTGGTTGCGGTCTTCAATTTGATTTGTAAGCTGTTATTTGTAGAATAACCAAGCTTACATAATGTCCATAGCTTTTGCAAAATAAGTTACTGTGCCGGGCAAGGCTAACCAGAAAAATTCGCGATAAACTACCAATAGCGTAATCATAATCGCTAACCAGAAAAAGCATAATGCCCAATATTTACCGTTAGATTGTTTTGCTTCCATGAAACTATTTTTTTTGCAAATATAAGGTGGGGGTTTCAATCCATCACTTATTGAGTGCCACTTTGTTGAATATTTGTTGATTTGATAGGCGTAGTAGGCTTAGATCGGTCAAAAAACAACATTTTGATGGCAATCAACATCATAATAATGGCAAATATTTTCTTCATTTTTTCATCACTCAGCCCCAAAGCCAATTTGCTGCCCAAAAATCCTCCTACTACAAATGCCAGTGCTACAATCAATACATAATTCACATTAATATAGCCTTGCTTATAGTATTGCAATACAGCCAAAACACCTACAGGCAATAAGAGGATGCCAAGTGATGTGCCTTGGGCTGCTTTTTGAGTGAAACCTAAAAAAAGTACCAATGCCGGAACAATAATTACACCACCACCAATGCCAATTAATCCACTCAAGAATCCAGCCGCCAAACCCACAATAATCAATAATACAATGGTAGTAATACTCATATTGTTATTTTAAGAATGTGGTTTTATAAAATTCAATAGACTCTTCAATAATTACCAAGGCTTTTGCTTTATCTCCAAAGTCTTCTACTATTACGGTTTTCTTTTCTAGTTTTTTATATTCCTCAAAAAAGTTCCTCAACTCATCAAAAAAGTGTTTGGGTAATTCTTCTATATTATTATAATGGTTAACACCAGGATCGGTTGCTGCTACTGCAATGATTTTATCATCTGGATCACCTCCATCAATCATTTGCATTACCCCTATTACTTTGGCTTCCATTAGCGTTAAAGGTTCAACAGGTAAGGAAGTGATTACTAAAATATCCAATGGATCTTTATCCCCTCCATATGTTTGAGGAATCAAACCATAATTAATAGGGTAGTGGAATGAAGAAAAAATAACCCTATCTAGTTTCAACATGCCGGTTTCTTTGTCAATTTCATATTTGCATCTAGAGCCCTGTGGAATTTCGATTACCGCATTTACCACTCTTGGTGCATTTTGACCATAATGAACGCCATGCCATGGATGGGCAACATTTAAATTTTTCATAGTATTGATTTATTAGTTAACCAGTAGCCAAAAGCTACGGAAATAATTGATAAAATAATAGAGCCTCCAACATAAATTGCAAAATGCAGGTAACGCTGTTGATTTAATAATTGAAGATTTTCCCAGGCAAAAGCAGAAAACGTGGTGAATCCTCCACAAATACCAGTAGCTAAAAATAGTTGCCAATTAGCTGATTCGGGTTGTTTTATTGCCCAACCCATTACTAATCCTATAATCAAAGACCCAAAAATATTTACACTAAATGTAGCTAATGGAAATGGTGATTGCTTAATAAGGATAGAGCAGAGATACCTTAAAATGGATCCAACCATTCCGCCAAATCCTACCAATAAAATACTTTTCATTGGCATACTATTTAAACGTTTTTTTAAAATCAACCAACCAGTTTCCTTTTTGCTTAATCATCCAAAGGTTTTTTGTAGCAGTATCTCCAGAAATACCATAGGTTAAAAGAACAGTAGAGTCGGTAGGTTCTGTAACTGATTTTATATTGATGGATGCCTGCCTTAAAATTTGTCTTCCTTCTTTATCTAATGCTCTGTAATTTTTTTCCGCATCTGCTAGTAACCCAATATTACTAGGGTCTTGTATCATATAAAAACCAGCTTTACTAAAATCTCCCTGATTACTACTAGCTATAAATTCCCTACCGGCATCCAAGCCATTTTCTGCAGCAATATATTCGTTGGAACTATTATTACATGCAACAAAAAACAGCACAGCGCAACTGAGTATTGTAAGCCAATATTTCATAGGGCTAAGTTAATCATTTAGAATGGTAAGTAAAAAGGGCTTAATAAATTTCGAAATGCTTCACTGTATGTTTGGTTATTTTTTATCAAGATGGTTTCTGTAATAGGCTTTTGTGAATTGCGGCTAAATAAAAGCATAGTGCGGAAAAATCCATGCAATTCGGTTTGTTGCACATTGGCTGCTTTTTCTACATAAAAGCCCAATCTGTTTGCCATCTCAATAAACTGCCCTGCCCTAGAATAGGGTAGCATTATGGCGAAGAAACCATTGGCTGTTAATAGTTGCTGAATAGCGTTTAACAATTCATCTAATTTGAGTGCTTGGCTATGTAATGCCAAATTTCTGGCAGTATTGCTGCTTTTAAGATCATCCTCATAAAATGGCGGATTGCTGATGATTAAATCATATTGTTGATTGGGTACGATTGTTTGGATGGGTGCATGCAAAAGCGTTAAGCGATTGCTCCATTTGCTACGTTCAAAATTTTCAGTTGCCTGTTTTGCGGCTCCTTCATCAATTTCAAATGCATCTATTATAGTGTTGCTATTTTGGGCAAGCATCAAGGATAATAAACCTGTGCCTGCGCCGATGTCTAAAATTTGGTTTATAGGTAATTCACTATGCATTAACCAATTGGCAACCCATGCTCCAAATAAGCAGGCATCAGTACACACTTTCATGGCACAGAATTCCTGATGTACCTTAAATTGTTGAAACTCAAAATATGTATTGGCCATATTGAATAGTACTACTCTTGAATACCTTCCAATGCAAAAAGAAATGCATAATTCAATGCTATATCTTTTAAATAATCAAATCTACCCGAAGCACCGCCATGACCAAAATCCATATTGGTATGCAGTAGTAGTACATTCTTATCGGTTTTGGTAGTACGTAATTTTGCAACCCATTTTGCAGGCTCAAAATATTGGACCTGGCTATCATGCAACCCTGTTGTTACTAATAAATTAGGATAGGATTTGGCTATAACGTTTTCGTATGGAGAGTAACTTTTTAAATAGAAGTAGGCTTCTTTATTAGTAGGATTACCCCATTCGTCAAATTCATTGGTAGTAAGTGGAATGCTTTCGTCTAACATTGTATTTACTACATCTACAAATGGAACCTGTGCAATTACTCCATGCCATAAATCGGGTGCCATATTTACAATGGCTCCCATCAATAAACCACCTGCACTACCGCCTTGTGCATATAAATGTTCAGCAGAAGTGTATTTGTTTTCTACCAAGTATTCTCCACAGGCAATAAAATCATTAAATGTATTTTTCTTCTTCATCAACTTTCCATCCTCATACCATTGGCGGCCCAAATCTTCTCCACCTCTAATATGTGCAATAGCAAATGCAAATCCTCTATCTAGTAAACTTAAACGGGTACTACTAAAACTTACATCCATGCTAATGCCATAAGACCCATAAGCATAAAGCAATAGGGGAGCTTTGCCATTTTTTCCCAATCCATTTTTATATACAATAGAAATAGGAATTTTTGTGCCATCTTTTGCAGTAGCATACACTCTTTCAGTAGTATATTTTTTTGGATCATAGCCACCCAATACTTCTTGTTGCTTCATCAACTTTTTTTGCTTTGAATTTAAATCATAATCAAAAACAGATGATGGAGTGGTAAGTGATGTATAACTATATCTTAGTGTGGTACTAGTATAAGAAGGGTTAGCGTTAAATGCGGCAGTGTATGCTGCTTCTTCAAAATTTAAATAGTGTTCATCATTGGTCTTTAAATTGCGCACACGTAATTTCACCAACCCATCCTTGCGTTCGTTTACTACAATAAAATCCTTAAACTCTTCAACTCCTTGAATCAATACGTCTTTTCTATGTGGGATCAATTCTTTCCAATTGCTGCTTGCTGTGTTATTTAGTTCACATTCCATCAATTTAAAATTGAGTGCATTTAAATTGGTTCTTATGATGAACTTATTTTCTAATGGAATTACATCATACAACACATCCTTAATTCTAGGCTGGAATACAGTAAATGCTGCATTGGGTGTATTGGCGTTGATTATTCTCCACTCCGAAGAAAGCGTGGCCTGAGAAACAATAAAAATATATTGCTCGTTTTTACTTTTGCTTACCCAGATATAATTGCTTTTGTCTTTTTCTTCATACACAACTTCATCTTTGGAAGCATCTGTTCCTAACTGGTGTTTCTTTATTTTTTCTGAAAGTAAAGACACGGGATTATTAGAAGTATAAAACAGTGCCTGTTCCAACAATGGCATCCTTATAAATTTCACCTGTTTCTATGTTTTTAATGTGGATGGTATATTGTCTTCTAGATAATTCATCTACACCATAAGCAATCATTTTACCATTTTCACTCATTGCAAAACCAGATAAGCTATAATAGGCTTTGCCCTTTGCCATTTCATCTACATCTAACAATATTTCTTCAGGAGCACTAAGGCTTTCTTTTTTTCTGCAGTACTTATAGTATTGGTTGCCTTCAACAGTTCTAGTATAGTAATAATATCCATTTTTAAAAACTGGTACAGATTCATCTTTCTCTTTAATCCTTGCTTTCATTTCGGTAAACAGTTTTTCTTGCAACTGTTTAGTGCCACTCAACATGGTGTCTGTATAAGCATTCTCTGCCTTTAAATAATCAACTACTTTAGTGCTATCTGGTCCTTTCTTAAAAAAGTCGATCATCCAGTAATAGTTATCAATTACCGTATCTCCGTGTAAAATTCTGGTATGTGGTTTTAATTCTGCTATTGGTGCTTTTACAGCGGGCCATTGGTACAAAGCTTGTTTCATATTTTTATCATTATTGCATGCGATCAATGCATACACACAAACAAAAAGGATGGTAAAATTACGCATAATCGATTTTTTATACTGTTAAGGTATTAAAAATGAGTCAAAACCGTTAGATTGGTTTTGTCGTATATCTTTTATAGAAACCAACTATATGAAATCGATTAATTCAAATAAAAGGGCTGCATCTAAAAGATTATTCCTTTTTGCCATTGTGGCGCTGGTTATAATTTTGGGTATTGGGATGGTGAATCATAGCAGGGGGCTTGTTGTTTCAGCAACATTACTTTATTGTTTTGCTGGTGTAATTGCCTTTATTATGTATCTAGATTTTTTGGGGTATACGCGGTTTATCAATGCTGCTGTAGTAATAACTGTAAACGTATTTTTAACCTTAATCACCCTTGCTGAGGGTCTTGAAACGGGTGGTTTTTTATTCATTATCCCCACCATTTTTGCATTGGTTTTTATGTTGGGCAATACAAGAGAATATAAACTTGAAGTGATATTATATTTCATCATTAATGTTACCACTTTTGCACTGTTGGTTTTATTGGTTCCACAAAAAAGCAACTGGCAATTGATATCAGATGCTATCTATAGAACCATGTTTGTTACCAATACCATTGCCGTTGTGTTATTATGTGCTGTATTTGCTTACATTGGTATTTATTTTGAACGCCAAGTATATGCCCGATTGGTAGATGAGCGCAATAAAGCAAAGCAACAGGAAGAAATGATAAGAGAACAGAATGCGCACTTGAGGGATATTGCTTTTATGAGTTCACACACTGTACGTGCGCCTTTGAGCAATATTTTAGGCTTGGCTTCCCTCATGAATCATACACATGACGATTTAGAATCTAATTTATTCGTGATCAATGGTATTCAATCTTCTGCAAAAGAATTAGACATGGTTATTCATGGCATTGTTGCTAAAACAGGATCCCTTATAAACAAATAAGCCATCCTGATGATCAAGATGGCTTATAAAAAATGAAATGAAATTAAATTATTTATCAGCTACTAAGCTAGCTACTAAGTATTCCTGATTTAATCGGGCAATATTGCTGATAGAGATTTCTTTAGGGCAAGTTGCTTCACAAGCACCTGTATTGGTACAAGCTCCAAATCCTTCCTTATCCATTTGTGCAACCATGTTTAATACGCGAGAATGACGTTCTGGCTCTCCCTGCGGCAATAAAGCCAAATGTGATACCTTGGCACTTAAGAACAACATAGCAGAACTGTTTTTACAAGCAGCTACACAAGCACCGCAACCAATACACATAGCCGCAGCAAATGATGCATCTGCTTTGTCTTTATTAATTGGCAATGAATTTCCATCAACTGCATTACCAGTGTTTACACTAACATAACCACCAGCTTGAACAATTCTGTCGAATGCAGAACGGTCTACCATCAAATCTTTAATTACTGGAAACGCAGCTGCTCTCCATGGTTCTACCACTACAGTATCGCCATCGTTAAATGCACGCATATGCAATTGACAAGTTGTATTGGCTTGCCATGGTCCATGAGGTTTACCATTGATGTACATAGAGCACTGACCGCAAATTCCTTCTCTACAATCGTGGTCGAATGCAATAGGCTCTTTTCCTTCTACAATTAATTCTTCATTCAACACATCAATCATTTCTAAGAAAGACATTTCAGTAGAAATGTTTTTCACAGGATATGATTCAAATTGACCTTTTGCTTGACTATTTTTTTGTCTCCAAACTTTAACGGTAAGATTCAAGTTATTGTGTTCCATTATTAAAAATTTGTCAGTTAGAATTTGCTATTGATTTATTTGTATGAACGCTGAGATGGTTTTACTACATCATATACCAATGGTTCTTTGTGTAAGCTCCACTCATGTTCTGCTTTGTATTCCCAAGCAGCTACATACATAAAGTTGGCATCATCACGCAAAGCTTCTCCATCTGGTGTTTGATATTCTTCTCTAAAATGACCACCACAACTTTCGTTTCTGTTTAATGCATCTACACACATTAGTTCGCCTAATTCTATGAAGTCTGCAACACGATTGGCTTTATCCAATTCAGGATTCATTTCATTGATTGATCCAGGAATTCTTACATCCGACCAGAATTCTTTTTTCAAAGCTTGAACTTCTCTAATGGCTTGCTCCAAACCTTCTTTTGTTCTGGCCATTCCACATTTATCCCAGATGATTTTTCCTAATCGCTTATGAAAACTTTCTACGGTTTGCTTTCCTTTAATACTCATCAATTTGTTGATGCGATCGGCTACTTCATTTTCTGCAGCTTCAAATGCAGGATGCGATGTTTCTACCGCTTTGCTATAAATTTCATCTGCCAATGAATTACCTAAAGTATAAGGGATTACAAAATATCCATCAGCTAAGCCCTGCATCAAAGCAGATGCACCTAATCGGTTGGCACCATGATCGCTAAAATTGGCTTCACCCAATGCATATAATCCAGGAACAGTTGTTTGTAATTCGTAGTCTACCCATAATCCACCCATGGTATAATGCACGGCAGGGTAGATGCGCATTGGTAATTCATAAGGGTTCTCTCCAGTAATCTTTTCGTACATATCAAAAAGGTTACCATATTTTTCTTTCACTACCTGCTTACCCATGGAGATAATTTCATCCATAGGAACATTGGATCTACCTTCTTTTCCTGCTTCAATTTTTCCGTAACGAACTATCGCATCAGCAAAATCTAAATAAACGGCTTGCTTACTTGTTCCTACGCCATAACCATCATCACATCTTTCTTTGGCTGCTCTAGAGGCAACATCTCGTGGTACTAGGTTACCAAATGCAGGATACCTTCTTTCTAAATAATAATCTCTTTCTTCTTCAGGAATATCTATTGCTACTCTAGTATCGTTTTGTTTTTTAGGCACCCAAATTCTTCCATCATTTCTCAATGACTCCGACATGAGTGTTAACTTACTTTGATGATCTCCACTAACTGGGATACAAGTAGGATGGATTTGTGTAAAACAAGGATTGGCAAATGTTGCTCCTTGCTTATGCGCTTTCCATGCAGCAGTTACATTGCTACCCATTGCATTGGTAGACAAATAAAATACGTTACCATATCCACCTGTACATAATAAAACGGCGTGCCCGAAATGTCTTTCTAATGTACCTTTCACTAAATCTCGTGCAATGATTCCACGTGCTTTTCCATCAATCTTTACTACTTCTAACATTTCATGGCGGGTATACATGGTTACATTACCCAATGCCACTTGGCGCTCTAAAGCTTGATAAGCTCCTATCAATAATTGCTGACCAGTTTGTCCTGCAGCATAAAATGTTCTTTGTACTTGAGTACCTCCAAATGAACGGTTACTTAATAATCCACCATATTCTCTTGCAAAAGGAACTCCTTGTGCAACACACTGATCTATAATATTACCACTTACTTCGGCCAAACGATGAACGTTGGCTTCTCTTGCGCGATAATCACCTCCTTTGATGGTATCATAAAATAAACGGAAAACACTATCACCATCATTCTGATAATTCTTGGCTGCGTTAATACCGCCTTGTGCAGCAATGGAGTGTGCTCTTCTTGGAGAGTCTTGAAAGCAAAATGCTTTTACTTTATATCCCAATTCTCCCAGCGAAGCTGCTGCTGAGGCTCCAGCTAGTCCGGTACCTACTACAATAACTTCTAGTTTTCTTTTGTTGGCTGGGTTTACCAGTTTGCAGTGTCCTTTATATTCGGTCCATTTATTTTCTAATGGTCCTGAAGGTATTTTTGCATCTAACATAGATCCAATGATTTATGATAATTAGAATAAACGTTGATAATTAACCAATCCAACCCATGATAAAACTCACAGGCATTAAAATAAAGATGACAGCAATAACAATAGCATAACCATAGCCCAAGCTAATCAGCATGGTATTGTATCTTTTATTGTGTACACCCAATGTTTTAAACGCACTTTGAAAGCCGTGTGCAAGGTGATAGGCTAGTGAAATACAACCCAATGCATAAACCGCAACTATCCACCATTCGGTAAATGTAGCTTGCATCAATGCAAACATATGTGCATTTTTACGCCATTGTATTCTACTTCCACTAAGCCTCTTCCTGTAAATCGTGCTGAGGTCCAAAAATGGTACAAATGCAAAATGAGGAATATTAAAATAAGGGTTCCTAATAATCCCATACTTCTGCTATACCATTTACTACCATCTTTATAAGTAACAGCATATCCTACTGTTCTTTTCTTTTGGTTTTCGAGGGTTAGCAAATAGCCCTGTGCAATATGTAATAAGATTCCGGCAAATAATCCAACTTCTACAATTCTAATTAAAACTGTAGAGCCCATAAAATGCGCAGCCTTATTAAACATTTCGCCGTTTTCTTCTGGATTTACCAGATCAGCAAAAATGCAGGCATTGATACCCGCGTGCACAACTAAAAATAAAACGAGTGAAATACCGGTTAAGCCCATTACTAGCTTTTTACCAACCGAAGATGTAAAGACTTGTTTCCAGGTCATAAAGCAAGATTGTTTAGTTAAATCTGCGCAAAAATACTACTTGAACAGATGCTATTTAGTAAAATCTTCTATTTTCAACTAATTTCTAACCAATTGGGGATGAATTTGTTGAAAGGGACTAAACTTTGTTTCGGTTTGTTCAATTTGATATCATCCTTTTTACATAAGTGTTGAACATCATAAATAACCGCTTACATAAATTAAATGCAAGAGTTGGTTAAGGCTTGCTACATTTGAATTATGGTTAAATTACTCAGTATTTTATGGAATAGCTTCCGCATGGCATTGCAGGAGCTGAAGGTAAATAAACTACGTACTTTCCTTTCGTTGTTTGGCATCACCATTGGTATATTTTGCATTATTGGCGTTTTGGCAACAGTAGATAGTTTAGAGCGGAAGGTTCAAACCGATTTGAAATCTCTTGGAAACAATACCATCTATATAGACAAATGGAATTATGGTGGCGGGTCTGATTACCCATGGTGGAAATATGTGAAGCGCCCAACCATGAAATTCGAAGAATTGAAAGTTGTTAAGGCTAAAAGCCAATTGGCCGCTTATGCCGCTTTTTTTGTAAGTAATAATGTGAATTTGAATTATGCCGATAATGTACTTAGCAATGTAGGCATGTACGGTGTTACCAATGAGTTTAACAGTATTCAAACAATTGAAATTGGCAATGGCAGGTATTTGAATGAATCTGATTTTACAAGAGGTGCTAGTGTTGGTGTAATTGGGTATAAAGTTGCAGATGAATTGTATGGTTCTCCCGAAAAAGCGGTTGGTAAAGAAATAGCATTTGGAGGAAGAAGAGTTTATATAGTAGGCATTATTAAAAAGCAGGGCCAGAGTTTTATTGGTGGCTTTGATTACGATAATTGTATTATTGTTCCTTATCGCTATTTCGCAGGAATTTTCAATCCCGACAATAACAACCCTTATATTTTAGTTCAGGGAAAACCCAATATTGCATCAACTGCTTTGGCAGATGAATTAAATGGGGTAATGCGTCAATTAAGAAAGTTAAGCCCTACTCAAGAAGACAATTTCTCTTGTAACGATGTGGCTATGTTCAGCGATCAGATCAAAGGATTTTTTGGTCAGGTAAGTGCGGGTGGATGGGCAATAGCTGGGTTAAGTTTAATAGTAGGTGCTTTTGGAGTAGCCAATATTATGTTTGTGACAGTAAGAGAAAGAACCAGCCAAATTGGTTTGAAAAAAGCCATCGGGGCCAAGCGCAGCACCATTTTAACTGAATTCCTATTAGAAAGTGCCTTCCTTTGTATCATTGGGGGATTGGTAGGATTGGGTATGGTTTGGCTATTGTCTGTTGTATTAAGTTCTGTATTGCCGTTCCCTATTTTTATAGCACCCAATATAGTAGGCCTTGCTTTAAGTATTTGCATTGTTTTAGGAATACTTGCAGGAATTATTCCGGCATCTATTGCTGCTAAAATGGATCCAGTAGTTGCAATAAGAACGAAGTAATAAGTACTATTTTTGCGGAATGCCACAGCAGCAGAAGGAAATTGAGATGCACACTACCCAGCCAATAATAAAGGAGAAAGGGATTACTATTTTAGCCATAGAGTCTTCTTGTGACGAAACAGCTGCATCTATTTGTGTAGACGGAAAAATCTTAAGCAATGTAATTGCCAGTCAATCTGTGCATGAAAAATATGGGGGAGTGGTTCCCGAATTGGCTAGTAGGGCCCATATGCAAAATATCATACCTGTTGTTAGTGAATGTTTTCAGGAAGCTTTTCCCAATCAACCCAATGAATACAATGTATTAGATGGCATTGCATTTACTCAAGCGCCTGGTTTAATCGGGAGCCTTTTAATTGGGGCTCAATTTGCTAAATCATTGTCCATTGCGCTAGATAAGCCACTTATAAGCGTTCATCATATGCAGGCACATGTATTGGCCAATTTAATTCCTTCAACTAAACCCGAATTTCCTTTTCTATGTTTAACTGTTAGTGGTGGCCATACCCAAATTGTATTGGCAAATTCTCCATTAGATTTAACGGTAATAGGCGAAACCATTGATGATGCTGCCGGTGAAGCATTCGATAAAACGGCCAAATTATTGGGCTTGCCTTATCCCGGTGGTCCATTAATAGATCAATATGCTGCATTGGGCAATCCGCTCAAATTTAAATTTGCAGAACCACAAATTCCCGAACTTAATTTTTCTTTTAGTGGACTAAAAACCTCGGTACTTTATTTTTTGCAAAAACAAGAGCCGGGTTTTATAGAGGACAATCTAAATGATCTTTGTGCTTCAGTTCAATATACCATTGTACAAATTTTACTAAAGAAAATTAAAAAAGCGGTTGCTCAAACGGGGATTAAACAGGTTTGTTTGGCCGGAGGAGTAAGTGCCAATAGTGGGTTAAGAAACGGATTACAGGAGATGGGGCTGAAGCATGGATGGAAAACATTTGTACCTCCTTTTGAATATTGTACAGATAATGCAGCAATGATTGCCATTACTGGCTATTATAAATACCTAGAAGGCCAATTCTGCAACCTAGATATTAGCCCAGCTGCAAGGGCAGAGTGGTAATTATAGGTTATCCCAAGTTCCTGCGTGGTTTTCGGGGTATAAATCGTAATTTCGCCGCCAAAATTTAGCTTACGTAATGATAAGTGCAAGAAATATAACCCTGGCCTATGGTAAAAGGGTACTGTTTGATGAAGTAAACATCAATTTTATAAAAGGAAATTGTTACGGTGTAATTGGCGCCAACGGTGCTGGTAAATCTACTTTCTTAAAAATATTGAGTGGAGAAATTGAACCCAATAAAGGGGTTGTTGAAATTTCTAAGGGAGAAAGAATGTCTTTTTTAAGACAAAATCAGTTTGAATTTGACAATTGTACCGTTCTAAATACGGTATTGATGGGGCATAAACGCATGTGGGATGTGATGCATGAAAAAGATGCATTGTATGCAAAAGAAGACTTTTCTGAAGAGGATGGAATGAGAGCAGGAGAATTAGAAGCCGAATTTGGAGAAATGGGCGGTTATGAGGCAGAAAGCAATGCGGCTAGTTTTTTAAATAGCTTAGGTGTACACGATGAATTGCATCAAAGTTTGATGAGTGAAATACCGAGTAATTTTAAAGTAAGGGTATTGTTGGCGCAAGCACTTTTTGGAAATCCCGACATTCTTTTATTAGATGAGCCTACCAACGGTTTGGATATTGAAACCATTGGTTGGTTAGAAAATTTCTTAGCCGATTACGAAAACATCGTTTTAGTTGTAAGTCACGATCGTCACTTTTTAGATACGGTTTGTACCCATGTGGCCGATGTGGATCGTTCAAAAATTAAAGTATTCACAGGTAACTATACATTCTGGTACGAGAGTAGCCAGTTAATGAGCAGACAAATAAACGATAAGAATAAAAAGAATGAAGAGAAGCGTCAGGCTTTATTAGATTTCATTGCTCGTTTCTCTGCCAATGCCTCTAAGAGTAAACAAGCAACCTCCAGAAAGAAAGCCTTAGAAAAATTAACCATTGAAGAAATAGAACCTTCTAATAGAAAGTATCCGGGAATTATATTTCAACCATTGCGTGAAGTGGGTAATCAAATTTTGAATGTAGAAAACCTACATAAATCGGTTGATGGAAGAAAGCTTTTTGATAAGGTAAATTTCAGTGTAAATAAAGGAGAGAAAATTGCTTTTTTAAGTAAGGATCCTTTGGCAGTTACTACATTTTTCGAAATCATTGCTGAAAATGCCAAAGCGGATGGTGGAAAATATGAATGGGGTACAACTATTACCAAAGCCTATTTACCTCAAGAGAACAATGAGTTCTTTACCGAAGGATTAACTTTGATGGAATGGTTGAGACAATATGTTCCTTCGCATGTTACCGATGCAGATGAACCATTTTTAAGAGGGTTCTTAGGTAAAATGTTGTTTAGTGGGGATGATATTCTAAAGAAAACCAACGTGCTAAGTGGAGGAGAAAAAGTAAGGTGCATGGTAAGTAGAATGATGTTGCAGAATCCTAATTTGGTTATATTAGATCAACCAACTAACCACTTAGATTTGGAAAGTATTCAGAGTTTTAACGAAGGATGTCAAACCTTTCCTGGCATTGTATTCATTACTTCTCATGACCATACATTTATGCAAACGGTTGCCAATAGAATTATTGAATTAACACCAACCGGCATCATCGATCGTTTAATGACATTTGATGAGTATATGGAAGATGCAAGGGTAAAAGAGTTAAGAGCAGAAATGTATATTTAGAGAATACTACATTTTTAAAATAGTAAAGGGAATCTGAAATTCAGATTCCCTTTTTTTATTACTTCATTTATGATTTGTTATTGCTAATTGAGACGAGGAACATTTATTAAATTTCCAAAGAATAATGCATTCAAGAATAATTTATTAGTGCCATACCAAGTGCCTCTAAAATTGGGATTATCTGTAAATAAAATCACCCTGCCTTCTCCTTCTTGTGCAACAACAATAGCTGCAGTATTTTTAATTTTTTTAGCAGAAATGGGATGTAGGTAACCACCAATTAATGGATTGTTTGTATACTGCGCTACAGTACTATAAGGATTGATACTTGGGGCAAGATAAGTCTGAGCATTTCTGTATACAGAAACCTTTCTAGATGAAAATCCAAATCCTATGGGATGAGTTGTATCTAAATCTACAAAAAAAATAGAACCACCTAGAGACTTAGAACCTTCATTGTCTGCAGCAATATCAAAATTAAGTCTTTTGATTTCTGTTGCCTTTACTGTATCAGCAGCAGGCAGTATTTTTTCTTTAGTCATTCCTTGTTTGATAGCCCATTCTGTTGCAGACTTAATGGTGATAAGGGTACCTCCGTTTTGTACCCAAGCTTTTATTTTATCTGTATTTGCTTTGTCTAATAAAGAATAGTTTCCAGATACCATGATCAATGTGTTATAGCGCTCTAGTTTTGCCCTGTTAAATGTAAGGAGGTCTA
>VIKJ01000066.1:19096-23374 GCA_008080615.1 Chitinophagaceae bacterium
CTAATAAGTGCCATATTTCTCCAGCTTCAATTGGGCCAACTCCAGAGCCAATAAGCATGGCTGCTTTTACTGGCGTTACTGTTTTTAATAATCCGCTGCCCAAATCAATCCCTTCGGTACTATATCCTGTAGTTAATGAATGAATAGTTACTGAAGACTGCTCACTTACCGTTTTTACCAAATTAAAAATAGAGTCGGCAGAAATTAATTGATTGTATACGGGAATTGAGATGCTTCCATAACCAAAACTTTTTGGTTGTCCATTCACTTCAACTGTAAAAGGTTTAAATGCAGTTTGCACAATGGCGCCCCCTTTTTGTAATAAGTAAATGGCTTTATGTGCATTGTAATCATTTAATTCAAAAGCATATGCGTAATTGCTTTTTTGAACTGTGGGCAAATTTCTTAAGGGTAAACTATTTAGCTGTTTTCCTTTGCTAAGAGCAGTTTTCATTTCGGCATACGGCAATCCGTATGCATGAATCAAACTCCAAGTAGATGCATCATAAAAAGTGCTGTCGGTATAAGGAATTGCTTTTTCAAAAATCGATTTAACCATAATATAGTTAGCTTGTTCAACAGGAACAGAATAAGATTTCCCTGCAATAAATTTTGTTCCTTCTGCAGTTATGGTTTGTTCGTTTTCATATACTTCAATTTGATGCATCAGCAACATGCTTAAAAAAGCCCTGTTCCTGGTTTCATCTTTTGCATCGCCAAATAAGTAAGATTTGATGGTGCTTTTTTTGGCTTGATCTGCAGCTGCTTTATAAAATTCACTTCTAAGGGTTAGCAAGGATTTTTTTTCTGCAATAGATGCGCGAATCAATGCCATCGACATGGTAAAATGATTTCGAATGGTAAATGCAAAAGTTAATGGGATAGTAGTAGTTTCTTGTACATGGCCGCGACTACTTGCTTGTTCAAATAAAAATCCTGCCCCACCATAAAAATTAATATAGCTACTACCATAGCCTGGATATAATTTGTCAAATGCTTCTTTGGTAAAATACAAAGAGCCAATCTTATTCATAGCCCCTGCAAAGTAGGTAGCATATTTAGGGTAGATGGTATTGTATAAATAATCTGGCACAACCGGATTATTGCTACTGTATTTCCCTGGATCAAAATAGTGGGTAGAATTGGTGCCTTGCTCGTGGTGATCGGTTTGTACATATGGGCGCCACTCATGAAAAAAGCGGATCCGATTTCTACTTTCAGGGAAAGTGCCTAAGAACCAATCGCGGTTAAGGTCAAACCAGTAATGATTAAACCTTCCGCCTGGCCATATTTCATTGTGCTCTCTATCTGCAGGGTCTGCAACTGCAGGTTCTGCTTTATGCATATTTACCCAATTGGTATGGCGATCTCTTCCATCCGGATTAATATTAGGGTCCATCAAAATGACCATCTCATTTAACCATTTGATGGTTTCCTCATTTTCGCATGCAGTTAAATAGTAGGCAGTTAGTAAAGCAGCTTCACTACTAGACGGTTCGTTACCATGTACGTTATATCCCAAATGTATTACGAGGGGAACGTTTGCCGTGTTACCAGTTAATTGACCTGCAAGATGTGCTTTTCTAATTTCTTCTAATCGCCCTTGATTGGCAGGAGAAGTAAAAATGGCTGCAATCTGCTGACGATGCTCATAGGTTTCACCAATAATTTTATAAGTTACCCTATTAGATACCTTACTTAATTCTTTAATGTATTCTACAATTTTATCGTGTCTGGTATGTTGTGAACCAACTGCATAGCCTAAAAATTTTTCTGGAGTAGGTATGGAGGGATTCATTTTGCCCATTACTTCAGGATAAAAATAAGTGCCTTGGGCCTGGCCAAATAAACAAAAGCAAAATGAGAAAGCAATGAAGAGGAGTGATCGGCTATTCATAACAGTAGTTTAGTGATCAGGAAGATACTTATTTCTATGGCTTATTTATACATATTTGACCGATTTTTTACTTTAATATGTGCTTTCGTTCTTATCTTTCTCTACTTAAAAAACGATTCATGAGAAAACTAATATTGCTTGCATTATTTGCTTCTATTGGCTTGAGCTCTTTTGCACAGGAACTCTCTTATTATTTGCCAAAAAATGTACGGTACAATCCTGCTATTCCAACACCCAAATCTGTTATAGGTCATGAAGTAGGTGAATGGCATGTAACACACGACCGCTTAGTAAATTATATGAAAGCCTTGGACGCAGCTTCTGATAGAATCACCCTACAAACATTGGGTGTTACATACGAAGGACGTACTCAGTTGGCATTAATAGTAACTGCTCCTAAAAATCATCAAAATTTAGAAGCGATTCGCTTGCAACATTTGCAATTAACTGATGCCAATAAATCGGCTTCCTTAAATATTGCAGATATGCCTGTAGTTGTTTGGATGGGTTACAGCATTCATGGAAATGAAAGTAGTGGAGCCAATGCATCAATGTTGTCTGCATATTATTTAGCAGCCGCAGAAAGCCCTGAAGTGGATGCCATGTTATCAAATACTGTTATTTTATTGGATCCTTCATTTAATCCGGATGGATTGAATCGATTTGCTAGTTGGGTTAATATGCATAAAAGTCAAACATTGGTTTCCGATCCCAATGCAAGAGAGTATAACGAAGTTTGGCCTGGTGGAAGATTCAATCATTATTGGTTCGATTTAAATAGAGATTGGTTACCAGCACAACATCAGGAAAGCCAAAATAGATTGGCATTGTTTCATCAGTGGAAGCCCAATATTTTAACTGATCATCATGAAATGGGATCTAATTCAAGTTTCTTTTTTCAGCCTGGTGTTCCTTCCAGAGTTAATCCAAACACGCCGTTAAAAAATCAAGAGCTTACTGGGTTAATCGGAAATTATCATGCAAAATTTTTAGATAGCATTGGTTCAATGTATTTTACTAAAGAGGGTTATGATGATTTTTATTATGGTAAAGGTTCTACCTACCCAGATATCAATGGTGGTGTGGGTATTTTATTTGAGCAAGCAAGTAGTAGGGGGCATGTACAAGAAACGGATAATGGATTACTTACTTTCCCTTTTACTATCAGAAACCAATTTACTGCAGCATTGTCTACTATAGCTGCAGCAAATGGATTAAGGAAAGAAATGTTAACCTACCAACGAGATTTTTTTAAAGAGGTGAATAAAGAGTCGGATGCTTTTTCAACTAAAGCATTTGTAATTGGTGATCAAACAGATAAAGCCAGAACAAATATTTTTATTCAAATGATGTTAAGGCACCAGGTTGATGTATATGGGCTTAAGCAAGATTTAACTGTAGATGGAAAAACATTTAAACCTGCATCAGCTTTTATTATACCAACCAATCAAAAGCAGTTTAAAATTATTAAAACCGTTTTTGAAAAAACATTTGAATACAAAGACAGTTTATTTTATGATGTTACTGCCTGGACAATGCCTTTGGCGTTTGGCTTGCCATATGCCGAACTAAAATCTGTTGTGGGCTTAACTGGTGATAAGGTTGAAAAATTGCAACCACTTGCTTTAAATACCCACCATGTAAACAATGCTTATGCTTATGCATTTAAATGGAACGAGTATTATACACCCAAGCTGTTAAATCTTTTGCAAACAAAAGGAGTAGTTGCAAAAGTAGCTACACAGAAATTTAAAATGCTGTTGAACGGAAAAGAAGAGTCTTTTGATTATGGAACCATTATCATTCCAATTGGTCTTCAAAATGCCAATAGAAAAGGAGAAGTATTGGCCAATTTAATTGACGATTGTGTAGGAAATTCTGGTGTTGAAGTATTTGCATTGCCTACTGGGCTTTCATCTGGCGGTATCGATTTAGGTAGTTCTAGTTTTGTGCCTTTAAAAACACCACATGTTATGATGTTTGGAGGTTCAGGTACTAGTCCCAACGATGTAGGAGAAATTTGGCATATGCTAGATGTTCGTTTTAATATTCCTGTAAGTATAGTTGAAGTGGAACGTTTTAATATGATCAATCCATCTCGTTATAATGTTATCATCATGCCTTCTGGTACTTATGGTAATTTAGAAAAACCTGCTCAGGAAAAACTAAGAACCTGGGTTGCTGGTGGAGGTACTTTGATTGCAACAGAAGACGCTACAAAATGGTTGTCTACCAACGGATTTACAAAAGTGTTGTTTAGGCCAACAGAAGATAAAAAAGCTTCAACTCTTCAATTGCCTTACTATTTGCGTTCTGATGAAACAAGGGCAAAAGATATGTCCGGTTCTTTATTTGAAGCAAAGGTAGACTTAACACATCCA
>VIKJ01000067.1:0-6382 GCA_008080615.1 Chitinophagaceae bacterium
TGCGAATACGTTGTTGGTACGACCTGAAACAGAAATTACAAAACAACATAATGGCTGCAGTTACAACAGAGAACGGAATAATCAACAATGATTTACCATCTGTATATAAAGAGACATAAACGAAAGCCAGAAGACCACCGTTTATCAATCCATAAATAAACCAAAGTTGCCTTATGTTGTTGTACTTAGAAATCATAAATAGGGGTATCAGTCGGGAACCAACTCCTATTACCAGTAATAAAAACCAACCAACAATTCCAATATGTGCATGTAAAGGAAGATAAACCAATGAACTTTTAGGTAGCAATGGTTGAGTAAAGTTATAAAGCAACAACAAGCCAACAATTGTAGTAGTCAATAACCAAATGGCAGCAGTGAAAATAAAAAAAGCATGTACATTCTCCTGTTTGCTTTTTGCCATACTTACTGCAAGGTTAATCAGATAGGTAATAACCGATAATATAATCAATATCCCTCCACACTGGGTATATATCCCCATATCAAAAAAATAAAAACCATATGCCAATAACGGGATTCCAATAGCTGCCAAAATAAAAGAAGCTAAGGCCAGTTTATTGCTGTACAATTTACCTTCTATTAATACAGGAACCAATTGATGGCTGGCACCTAGTATCATCATAGTACCCCAGCCGAGCGCCATAATATGTGTGATAGCTAATGTATGAGGAAGAAAATAATGAGTAGTAATGTCACCTGCAGCTAAAAATAAAAGAATGGTGGCTATAAGAAAAGCAATAGCGGCATAGCCGTAAAATGGCAGTACCACTTTCCAGGAAGTAGTCTTTGTCGCTTCGGTATTACCGGTTGTTGAAAACATATCAGTTTTTATAAATCAACAAATGTACTTTGGCATCACTGATTTCTTTAATACGATAGCTAAACTGTTGCTCTTCTAGCTCGGGCAAAAGAAACACAGGAATACGTTTATGATAAACAAACAGGGCTTTATCGTTTGGCAATGATTCCAATGCTTCCAGAATTGTATGCATGGGCAATGGCATTTCTAATGGTCTAACGTCTATAGTTTCAAGCTTACCATCAAAACGATTCAGTATTTCATCCCAGCCTTTTGAGTAATCGTTTTCTTTATTTTCAGCGATTATATTTATGATGCTCTTTTTATAAAAAAAAGTATTTACCAAATCATCATTGATCGTTTCGGAATAAGATTGAAACCCTTGTTTGCCAAGCAGGTGCATTAATGGGGTAGGCTCAAAACTATTGATGATTTTAAGTATATTACCTGTTTCCAAAGCCTTTACTTTTTTTACAATAATGTCAAGCGGATCTTTACCCGATTCAATAACCGGTCGTACATCCAACTCAATAATTTTATCAGCGGTTATATTTTTTATAAATGCAGGAACAGGCTTATTTTCATTTTCGTTTTCCATAATTACAGTTGCAGTGTCAATTTCAAAACCCAACGGCTGCAGCTTCTTGAAAAAATCATCCACACTACAGCCACCGAGTTTTGAGGCCATAGCAATACTAGTTCTTGCGGCTATCACTTTTCGCAATATGGGGTTCCGTAATTTTGTAAACTTAGGTGATATACTTATTATGGTTTCAAGGGCTTCAGAATTATGCTTTAGTATGCTGGCAATTTTTGTATTGGCATTAATAGTCATCATAATTCAAAGTATTTTAAAAACAAGCTAACTTGCTTTTCAATTTCCTCAAAAATTGTTTTGGCAGTTTCAATGCTGTTTGCAGCTTTAAGTTCTTTTGTTTTTTCCATCAATGGCTCCAGCCAATGGTGCAGGGCTTCGTGATCGGCTCCTTTCATTTTACATTCGCTTATCATTTTATTTAAACCATTTTGTAAACTTATTGATGCTTGTGAATAATTTACTAGGCTTTCTTTTTTAGTACTGGTAATTATTTTTTGTAATAAATCTACGTTCAATACTGTATTTGAATCTGCCTTCCACTTAATTCCGTTATTTAAAGCAAGCCCGGAAGCCTGCCCTGCATGTTCAGCATGATTTTCGTTAGCAGGTTCTGTTGCTGTGGTTTTTTCATTTTCATTTTTTGTATTACAAGCTAGCAAGAAGCTAGTTAACAACAAGAAAGTTAGTATTTGTTTCATATATTTTTATTTTTTAATTTTCCAAAAAATATCTTCCCATTTATCATCTATTGCGTTGCTGTTGTTGGGAAAACGATTTGCTATAGTTTCTAAATCATCTGCGTTAATATTATCCTGAAGATGATTGAACAATTCCCTTTCTTCAAAACGGATATGCTTTTCAAGCTCATCTGCCAGTTGATTAAGCAGCATTGTATCGTCTTTCTTTTTCTCGATAGCATCCACTAGTTTATAAATTACTTGGTGGTCTGTTTCAGCCTGTTTCCTTAACACATCAGCAGCAGGTAGTTTATTGAAAAGTAATTGCTCTTCCTCTTTAAAATGTTTTTGAAGGTCTTCTTTAAAAAAAAATGTAACATAATTACTGATCCGTTCCGGATTAACAGCTTTATTAAGCCCTTGCCTTATTTTCCAAACTAGCAATAATCCAAAATGATGGTCTTTGGAAAATGAAACAATAGCCTGATGCCTTTTCTGAGGCGTATGGTTTTCCATTTGGTTAGTTATTTAACTGTTTTTCTATTTCTACGGCTTTAGGAAACAAGATATTGTTTTCAAGATGAATATGTAAATGTAAATCTTCTTCAAATTCATCTAGCATCTTATACAATAAACTGTAACTAGCACAGGCATCTTCAGGTAAAAAATAATTATTGGAAAGCTGCCTGATATCATTTAAGTTTTTACCAACTAGTTCATGCTCCATCTCCATCATATTAATAGGGCTTTGCACCGATCCAAAATGAGCAACTTGTAATGGCTGCAAATGATCTTTTGCAGCAACCAATGCTTTAATATAAGGAAACAATATCTTCTCTTCCTTAAGCAGGTGAGCGGTTAACTCTGCATTTACCTCACCTACTAATTGGTTGATGCGTATTAATTCTGAGTGTTGGTTACCATGCACCTTCATTACTTTTTCTGCATAAGCGGTAATATCAGGTAAGGTATTTCTTACATAACTGTGATGTGTGTTAACAATATAATCTGCCAAAAAATCTAAGCTCCAATCTCCGTAAGGAATAGGGCGGGATGACGGCATTTTATCTGCCTGTTGCAACTCTTGCTCAACTTTGGTAACATCCAGTCCTTTTTCTGCACAAGCTTCCTTCACGGTTTTCTTACCCCCACAACAAAAATCCAATCCATATTTTTTAAACACCTGTGCTTTGCGCAGGTCTTTGGCAGCAATTTGTCCTAGTGTTTCGTCATTTTCACCAGTTATCTTTTTTGAGATTTTTACCTTCCACCATTCTGGGCCTTCCTCTAGGTATTCCCAAGTGAAGATATTGCCTCTTTCTCCCAACATTTGATAATATAATGGTTTGGGGTCATGATCATTGTGAATGGTAAGACTTTCTCCTTCTAACAGTTCATCAAAACGAACAAAGATGGTGGGATGTTTTTGTCTTGGTTCCAGTAAGGTTACGTTGAGGATATTTTCGGCTGTTGTTTGCATATACTGATTTTTAGATGATTTAATACAGCAAATGTATGGACAATTATTTAATAAAAGTATTTTAATGCTTTTATTAGCTTGCTTTAACATTTCTCTTGCTATTCTATTTATTTTGATTGATGTAAAATAAAATCACTATGTCTTTTGATGACTTTTATTTAAACTACTTGGCTACTACAATTTAATTTAAAATAATTTGAAAATATGCAAATGAGTCTTAATTAAGGATCTTTTTGTCTTTAATTATGATGAATATCATTGTTTTAGATGATGCTACTCACATAGCCACTAATAAAGCATGTATATTTTTGCACCTGTAAAAAATAACTAAAGCATGGCAAGAAAAGCCTCCTTTTTATTTCTACTAGCCATGTATTTTCTAAATATTATCAAGGCAAATGCACAGGAAAACAGCTTTTCTATAACAGGTCAATATAGAACTAGAACTGAGCTGAGATATGGATACCGAACACTCGCTTCCGACAGTTCAACGGCTGCTTTTTTTATAACACAAAGAGCCAGGCTAATTGTTGATTATAATAAAGATAAAGTAAGTACAAAAATCTCAATCCAAGACAGCAGAACATGGGGAGACGTAGAGCTTAAAAATGACTTTGCCAGCTTACAGGTAAACGAACTATGGTTAGAACTTTTTATTCAAAAAGGTTTTTCTATTAAACTAGGCCGGCAGGAACTTGCGTATGACGATCACAGGCTGTTGGGAAATTTAGATTGGGCGAATCTTACTATATCTCACGATGCTGTGTTACTTAAATATACAAATGAAAATGCAACTATTAAATGGCATTTAGGGGCAGCCTTTAACCAAAGTGGTGAACCGCTATTTGGAACTAATTACACTTTAAAGAATTATAAAACATTAGGTTTTTCTTGGATAAAAAAAGAACTAAAAAGTGGACAATCTTTATCGGGTATTGTAATTGTTAATGGTATGACTTCAACAAATGCTAATACAAAAAAATTGAAAGCTACCTGTACTTTAGGCTCAATATATAATTATGATTATAAAAGTGTAAAAGCTCTAATTGGTACATATTATCAAGTTGGTAAAACAGAAAATAATTTAAACGTAAATGCATTGATGATTAATGCATATGCAGAAAAGAAAATAAAGAAAAAGTCCATTGGTATTGGTATTGACTATTTATCGGGCAATAAAGACAATACAATTAATACAGAAAGTAAAACTTTTAATACCCTTTATGCCACAAATCATAAATTTTATGGATACATGGATTACTTTATTAATATCCCAACCGACACTAAATTAAGGGGATTACTAAATCCTTATATAAAGTTTTCATATGCATTATCGAAATCTGCAATATTTTATTTTGATTTACAAAAGTTTATGCTTGCAAATGAAAATAATACAGCATTAATAAAAATTGCTAAAAATTTAGGTACAGAAGTAGATGCCATACTAGAATTAAAACCATCCGCACTCATCAATTTACAATTTGGTTATTCCATGATGCTTGCTACACAAAACATGGAATATATCAAGGGAGGCAAAAGCAATCATTATAATGGCTGGGCCTTTGTAATGTTAAAAGTATCTCCAGTTTTTTTAAAAAATGAATTTAAAAACTAAAAATAAACATGATGAAAAAAACAATTGTTAGATTTTCTTTTGCCATATTGGCATTGAGTTTTGTATTTACAGCTTGCAACAAAGCAGAAAAAAAAGCTGATACTGTTACAACATCAGAAGAAATTAAAGGAGAAGAAGTTGCCATACTAACCGATGCCCCAAATGTACCTCCGCAAATTACCCGCAATTATGCTACAAAGGTGATAGTAACGCTGGATGTTATTGAAAAAGTGATGCAGATTAGTGACAATACAGATTATACTTTCTGGACATTTGGCGGAAAAGTTCCAGGGAAATTTATTAGGGTAAGAGAAGGAGATTTAGTTGATTTTACTTTAAAAAATATGCCTGACAGTAAAGTTTCGCATAATATAGATCTACATGCAGTGAACGGACCTGGTGGTGGTGCTGAAGCAACAAATGTGGCTCCCGGACAAAGTGCAAGATTTCAATTTAAAGCAATTAATCCAGGACTATATGTTTACCACTGCGCTACAGGCCCAGTTGGTATGCACATTGCAAATGGAATGTATGGCCTAATAATGGTTGAACCGAAAAATGGTATGACAAAAGTGGATAAAGAATACTATATAATGCAGGGTGATTTTTATACGAAAGGTAAATTCGAAGCCAAGGGCTTGCAAGAATTTGACCAAGATAAAGCAATATCAGAACAACCAGATTATGTACTCTTTAATGGCAGAGTTCGTTCATCGGTTGGTGCTAATGCATTCCCGGCCACCGTTGGGGAAACCGTAAGACTGTACGCAGGAAACGGCGGTCCAAATCTTCTTTCTTCGTTTCATGTTATTGGCGAAATTTTCGACAAGGTATATATAGAGGGAGGAGACATAGTAAACAAGAATGTGCAAACGACTTTAATTCCGGCCGGTGGTTCTTCAATTGTTGAAATGAAATTGCAAGTTCCTGGTTTACTCAATATAGTTGACCACTCAATTTTCCGAGCATTTCATAAAGGAGCAATTGCACAAATAAAAGTAACGGGTAATGAAGACTCAACGATATTTCATAAAATAAAATAATTAATTATCTAAAAATAAAAAGCTTACTAAAGTAATACTTTGAAATACATTATTATACTAATATTAATAACACCAACTTTATTTGATATTGCATTTGCTCAAAAAAAAACAGTTTCCTCCAATAAAAATATGGTTTACATACCTGGCGGATT
>VIKJ01000067.1:6427-16287 GCA_008080615.1 Chitinophagaceae bacterium
AGCACAAAAAAATCAATTCCATTAAAAGTGACTCCTTTTAAAATGGATGAGTATGCTGTAACTAATATTGAATTTTTAGAATTTACAACTAAAAATCCAAATTGGAGAAGATCTAAAGTAAGCCAACTTTTTGCAGACACTAATTACTTAAGATATTGGGAAACGGATACATCCATCGGGAAACATAACGAAAATATTTACAACTCTCCGGTAGTATATGTTTCATGGTTTGCAGCACAGGCCTATTGTAAGTGGAAAAATAAAAGATTACCAACAGTTGCAGAATGGGAAATGGCGGGCAATGCAGCACCTATTAATATTAAATATACATCATTAACAGAGTATATTTTAGGGTGGTACAAAAAGCCAAATCTAAAAGTTTTACCAAATGTAAAAACAACTTTCAAAAATGTTTATGGGTTGTATGATATGCATGGATTAATATGGGAATGGACATTTAATTTCAACAGTTTTATTAGCAACGGAGATTCAAGAGGGGATACAGAAGATGATCAAAAAGCATTTTGTGCATCAGGTTCCATAAATGTTAAAGATAGAAAAGATTATGCAGGCTTTCTCCGCTTTAGTTATCGTGGTAGCTTAAGAGGTAACTATTGTATTGCTAACCTTGGGTTTCGATGTGCCAAAAATATTAATTAGCTTTTTCAATATCAATAATAAATTAAGAACTGATTAAGAACAAATAAAAAATAAAATAATGATTAAATATATTATTGGAATTATAGTTTTGATTATTGTTGGAGGGTGCAGCCTGAAAAAAAAAGACCCTAAAATGAAAACAGGTATATCATGCTGTGAAAAAGATAGTTTGCAAATTAATGCCCATCAAAAAGAAATCAGTGAAAGAAGTATTTACCAATTAACAGAAAATTTTCAAACCCAGGAAGGGGAAAATTTTAACTTAACTATGCTAAATGGTAAACCTGTAGTTATTGGAATGATATTTACCCATTGTACATATGCTTGCCCTCGATTAACAACTGATATAAAAAACATAGCAGACTCATTAAAAGACGATGTTAAAAAAGTAAACTTTGTGTTGGTAAGCTTTGATGCAGATAGAGACAAGCCTGCCCGTTTAAAAGTATTTTCAAACCAAATGGAATTGAGTGAAGACTGGATTTTACTCCACGGCAGCGATGACGCGGTAAGATCCTTATCGGCCCTGCTGAATGTACAATATGAAAAGGATGCTGATGGCAATTTTTCACACACTAATCTTGTATCCGTTTTAGATAAAGATGGTGTGTTACAATTTCAGAAATCAGGATTGGGTGCAACGCATGATGAAACTATAAAAACAATTAAAAAACTAATTGATTTATAAAGTGTAACTGATTGCTGTTTTTATTGTTTCCTAAAAATATATACGGCTGCAATACAATCAATATTGATAAATATTAAAAATAAATTCAGTATGTGACTCAAATCATAAAAAATAGCTTGCTTGCAAATTACTTTCACCGAAATATATCAATAATCTACACTAGTAAAGTTTATTTACATTACTCAAATTAAAATATATGTTATCAAAATCACAGGCAAAAGTATTTTTTCTAGGAGGTACAATTGTCACCTTTATTATTTTCTTAGGTCTTTCATGGCACTCATTAAGTAGCGAAGTTCCAAAACGAACACATGAAGAAAACCTTTCTGCAAAGGTAATTAGAGGCAAAGTATTATGGGAGAAAAATAACTGTATGGGTTGTCACACTATTTTAGGTGAAGGTGCTTACTATGCACCTGAACTAACTAAGGTTTACGAAAGACGGGGCGAAGGTTATATTACTGCCGTATTAACAACTAAAGCACCTTGGCAGCCACGAGGTAGAAAGATGGTGGCATACGGTTTTTCAGCTACAGATGCAGCTGATTTAATTGGCTTTCTTAAATGGATTGGTGAAACAGACCTCAATGGATTTCCGCCAAAACCAGCGTACAAAAAATAACGTCAACTCACTTCTAAAATATTTTTATGAAATATAAATCACAAAAAGTAGCCTACTGGTTTTTTGCATTTTCTATGTTGCTGTTAGTACTTCAAATAATATATGGCTTTATAATGGGTTTTGCTCACATGGGCTATGATGGTTTACACAACATAATTCCGTTTAATACTGCACGGGCCGTTCATACCAATTTGTTGGTTGTATGGTTATTATCTGGTTTTATGGGTGCAGCGTATTATATTATACCCGAAGAAGCGGAAGTTGAATTGGTAAATGTGAAGCTTGCTTATATTCAATTAATAACGCTTGCACTGGTAGGCGTAACTGCAATTATAGGCTACCACTTTAACTATTGGGAAGGCCGCAAATTTTTAGAAATTCCAAGACCTTTAGACTGGCTGGTAGTTGCCAATGTGCTCACTTTTTTAGGAATAATTTTAGTTACCCTCTACAAAGGAAAAAAAAGAACTACAACCGCAATGGTATTAACCATGGGGTTAGTATTTGCTGCATTGCTTTACTTGCCAGGTATGATTTGGTTTGATAACCAAACAATGGATTCATTTTTTCGTTGGTGGGTTGTTCACCTTTGGGTAGAAGGTGTTTGGGAATTAATTATGGGTGGAATTTTAGCGTTTTTATTAATTAAAATAACCGGTGTTGACAGAGAGGTAATTGAAAAATGGCTGTATGTAATTGTAGGTCTTACATTCATATCTGGTATATTGGGAACTGGCCACCATTACTACTATATTGGTGTTGGAAAAGTATGGTTGATTGTAGGAGGTATATTTTCTGCCTTAGAACCACTTGCATTTTTAGCAATGGCGCTATTTGCAATTGCTATGTATAGAAAGGGAGAAAAAAAACATCCCAATAAAATTGCTTTAAGCTGGACATTGGGAACTGCCATTGTTTCATTTGTAGGCGCAGGTCTTCTTGGGTTAGCACATACTTTACCACAGGTAAATATGTATACACATGGAACATTAGTTACAGCAATGCATGGTCATTTAGCTTTTTGGGGCGCTTATGGAATGATTGTATTTTCATTTATCAGTTACGCATTGCCTAATTTAACAGGAAGAAACTTATTTGATAGCAATACCGGGCAGCTCGCTTTCTGGTTATCTAACATTGGTATGCTTGGTATGACAGTAGCTTTTGGCGTGGCAGGGGTTGCACAAGTGTACCTAGAGAGAAAAGTAGGTATTGAATTTGGCGAAGTACAAAAAGAAATAGAGGTTCACTTTCTAGTTCTGGTAATTTGTGCCACCATGTTTGCTACTGGTGTTTCTTTATTCATTTATGAATTTAAATAATAATAATAAATATTTCGTTTTTTTTAGAATAGTGGTGTTAGGGTTTGGAAAATACAAATTATCCAATTTTAATACCACTATACTTTAATTCAATAATAAAAAATGTCGTCTACAGCACCATACTACCATAGCGTTGGCAAAGAAATAGAAGTTTTTGAACATGCCTGTCGTAATAAAATAGCTTTACTGCTGAAAGGGCCAACGGGTTCAGGCAAATCAAGATTTATTGAGTACATGGCTCACAAACTAGATAAAAAACTATTAACTATTAGCTGCCACGAAGAAACATCTTCTACCGATTTAATTGGCCGGTTCATCATAAAGGGAGCTGAAACAGTTTGGCTAGACGGGCCACTTACAACTGCCGTAAAAGAAGGCTACATAATCTATTTAGACGAAATAGCAGAAGCAAGACCAGATGTTATTGTAGCCATACATTCACTAACAGATCATCGTAGAGAATTATTCATTGATAAATTAGGACAAACATTTAAAGCACATGAAGATTTTATGCTGGTATCCTCTTTTAACCCAGGTTATCAACGGGGCTTTAAAGAATTAAAACCATCTACCCGACAGCGTTTTGTGGCCATGTCGTTTAATTACCCTGATGCAAAAATTGAAGCTGAAATTTTAATGAATGAAAGCCAGATTCCAGAAGATATTGCAAAAAAATTGGTGGCCATTGGAAGTAAAATAAGAAACCTAACAGAATTAGGACTCACAGAAACTGTATCCACCAGGTTACTGGTAGATGCTGCTAAGCTTATACACACTGGATTACCGAAAAGGTTATCCGTTAGAGTTGCTATAGTAGAGCCGCTAACAGACGATCTTCAGGTTACAGAAGCACTTAATGATTTATGCAATTTGATGATTTAAATTAAGTAAATAATTCCGATGGCACTTGATGAATATTTATATGGAAAAATTGCTAATTATTTTAAAAAAAATAAAAAAGTATCAGAAGAAGTATTAAACCGCACAGTTTGTTTAGAAGATATTAAACCACGCCTTACCATTCTGTCTAGGGCAATTACTGGTGAGGCTGTAGAAATTTTTCCTGCAGAAAGAGAAGGTGGATATAAGAAAAATAACTTTTTTTTACCAACTACATTTTCTATTTTTCCTACCTACCTGCAAAATTTATCATTTTATTTTTTTCGGATACTATACCTATCTGTTCAAAAAAAACTAGAATTAAACTGGTATGGTGCAAACGAGCTACCATTACTAACTGCCCAATTAAAAGCCAAAGAATCGTCTGGTAAAATACTGGAATTACTTTTTAATGAATATCCAATTACCAAGCAATTACACCAAGATTTTGAACTCTGTATGCAAAATAATGCTACAGAAAAATTACCCGTTGATTATAGCTGGCTATATGGAAAATGGATGTTTAATGAAGCAGTAAAAACTGAGAATGAGTTGTTGGAGAATTTTTCCGAAAACACTAAAACCGCAGGCGTAAATAAAGTTGCTACTGTTTTAAAAGCAAAAGCAGTAGAACAAGTTACCACTATTGAAGTAGATAAAAAACAGCAGGAAGATTATGTAATGACGCACAATTTCGAGAAAGTAGAAACAGCTGATGAATTTAGTGGAGTATGGAGAGATTTTGACGGAGAAGATGAATTAGAAAAACAGGCAGATGCCTTGGATGAACTGAACATGAAATACACCATTCGTATAGATGATGTTGCCCATTCGGTTTATCAGGCCGATTTTACAGAAAATACCACCATATCGGAGAGTGCAGAAACTGCTGTTGCAGGACATCACATTTGTTATGATGAATGGAACTATGCGAAACAATCATATAAAAAAGATTTTTGTAAAGTTTATCCATCAAAACAATTGAAAAAAGAGGTGGATTATTTTAATAATACTATTACAAAAAATGCTTCCACACTCCTTGGGTTACGCAAAATGCTAACTCATGTAAATAATAAAATGCAGCAACAAAGGCGGCAAACACAAGGTGATGAATTTGAAATAGATGCCGTTACTGATCTATATGCAGATGTACATTCGGGCCATACCCCATCGGAAAAAATCTATCTGTCTAAAAGAAAAAAGGAGAAAGATCTATCTATTTTAATATTACTGGATATCAGTTTATCAAGCGATGGCTATGCTGCCGGAAACAGAGTGATAGATGTAGAAAAACAGGTCTCTATTTTATTTGGAGAAATTTTACATGAATTCAATATTGATTTTTCTATTAATTGTTTTTACTCAAAAACCCGAAACTATTCCACTTACCTAACATTAAAAGATTTTGATGAAGAGTGGAATAGTTCAAAGTACAAAATAGGTGCGGTAGAACCTGCAGGCTACACTCGGATAGGCGCTGCCCTTCGCCACTCGGGCGCATTGCTTCAACAACGAGGCACTAGGAATAAATGGGTCATTTTAATTTCGGATGGGAAACCAAATGATTATGATAAATATGAGGGAAAATATGGAATACAGGATGTTAAACAAGCCTTACGCGAATTAAATATGGGCCATATTAACGCTTATGCGTTAGCTATAGAGGCACAAGCAAAATATTATTTACCACAAATGTTTGGTCAAAATCACTACCAGATTCTTACAACACCAGTTGAGTTGCTAACTGCATTGGTAAAATTATACGAAAAAATAAAACACCAAACTTAACACTTATCTTGAAAAAATTATGGAAGCAAAAGCCATCAACTACAAAAGTATCTACTACCCTCCAGGCGGAATCCTTATATGGATTATTATTTTTTTAGAACTAATTACATTTGGTATGGGATTGTTTGCATTTGCTTTTTACAGCAGGGAAGATCCTGGACTGTTTCATTCATCGAGGTTAGCATTAAATAAAACCATTGGAGTAATCAACACATTATTACTATTAACAAGTGGCTTTTGCATGGCAGAAACCATAAAATGTGTAAAGAAAAATAATCTCAAAAAAGCAGCTCTTTTTTTAAAACTCACTAATTTAGGAGGGATCCTATTTATAGTATTAAAAGCAACTGAGTATTATCAAAAAATAACTGCAGGCATCAGCATAAGCACTAATTTATTTTATACCTATTACTGGCTGCTTACCGCGTTTCATTTAGTGCATGTAATAACAGGGCTTGTAATACTGGCGTTTGTGTTTGCAGGGATAACCAAAAATAAAGCAACTATTAACATTGAAAATATGGAGGCAAGTGCTGCATTTTGGCATATGTGTGACCTCATCTGGTTGCTATTGTTTCCTGTATTTTACTTACTATTATGATCAACAAATCAGCATAAAAAGTTTTTGCAAATAATACTGAAAATAGTTGCTGTTGATAATAAGTGAACTTAATAAAATGAAAAATAAAAATATTTTAACCTGGATACTATTAATAGTATTAACATTAATTACCACAATAATTGCAGGTATGGGTAGTGTAGCTTACCTAATTTTAGTGGTGGCTGCTTTAAAATTTTTACTCATTGCCTTTCAATTTATGGAGTTTAAAAATATTTTCTATTTTATTTATAGAAAATTTATGAAATCACATTCAACAATAAATGTTACAGATATTAAAAGTGCATGGATATTAAAAATGTTTCTGGCATAATTAAATTGCACAGGTATATTTTGTGGAACTCTCTTTTGAGCGTATTTTAATTTTTGTTAAAATTTCATTTGCAACTCTCATATCAAAATCTACATGCTTCTTTTTTGGAACACCCATGGAAGACAGGTCTATGTAGATATCAGGCTTAATTGAATGATTACCTAAACAAGCTTTTGAGCATGCCAGCGGGCAACCATCAATAGCAATAATTTTTCTACCAGAAGTAGCCAGGCGTACAAGATGCTTTACATCGCCGCCTACACCCGCAATACAGGACATTTCTACCACATTCATTCTGTCTAGCTGAATAGCAATATAGTTTGCCATTTGTGCAGCACTTGAACAACCGGAGCATGAATACAGCAGCGGTTTATTGTTAGTTTTTATTTTCATTATAGAAATATTATTTTTAGTAAGTCGATTATTTAGAAGGCTAAATAAAAATTGGATTCGCCAGATAGTATATATTTTAATATTATGCCAGAGTTGCAATTGTTTCATCGGAGGGTATTTTATTGTATTTATTTGCTTAATTTTTTCAACCCTTTGCTTCTGCTGGTAACAAACCAAACTAGTGGTATCACGCCGCCTACAGTAAATATGGAGCCGCCAATAATACGCATCCAGGTTAGCGTTTGAAAACCAGTGCTTTCAATAAATGCAGTGCTACGTGCATACCACAATCCCTGCTCTGTTACTGTTTTAAATTGGTAAATCGATATTGATTGACCAAAAAACTGTTTTAATTAATGTAGGTTTCCACCAATCAGCCTTAAATAATAACTGGCAGCAAAATAAAACAGCAGCCACTGCAAGATTACCATATACACCCATTAATGCGGCATGGCCATGATTTACGGTTAAATAAGTTCCGTGTTCATAATAATTTGCAATAGGTAAATTGATGATGAAACCCAGTACACCAGCACCAAAGAAATTCCAGAAATTAACTGCCACCAAAAACAGGAACACTTCTGAAAATCCAAAACGTTTATTAATATCCCCGTTTACTTCGTTATTCGTTTCCAATATTTTTGGGAGTTTGCTAAAGCGCCAGGCTTCTAATGTTAGAAGTACTAAAGGAATTACCTGCAAAGTGGAAAACACTGATCCCAATGCCATTGTACCAACAGGTTTCGCATTCCAATAAAAATTATGAGAGATACCTAGTAACCCCGAACCAAGGAATAATAAGGTTGCTAAATAAATAACACGAATTACAGCCTGCCTGCTTACCAAGCCCATCACCACCATAAAGTATCCAATTAATACTGTGGTAAATACTTCAAAGAAAGCTTCGGCCCACATATGAACCACCATCCATCGCCAAAAATCCGCAATAACAAAGTTGGTTTTGGGTGTAGCAATAAAACCAGAGATTAATAAAAAAATGATACTGAAGGTGGTATACACCAACCAATTAGGCAAGGCCCAAGGTTGATTCAGTTTCATCACCGGTTTAATACCGCGGTATATAGTTATCGCCCAAATGATAAATACAACTGCAAGAATAATCTGCCATAATTTTCCAAGCTCTACATATTCCCATCCCTGGTGGCCAAACCAATACCAGTTTTCCCCAAAAACACCTTTTGGCCCAAGCAGCATTCCGGCAAAAGAACCACCTACCAATATTATCGTAAGCCAAAAAATAGTGTTGATGAGTGCAACCTGAATTTTTGGTTGACCCGGCGATACAAGTGACATCATAAAAAATGAAGCACCTATCCAGCAGGTAGATATCCATAAAATGGATAGTTGCACATGCCAGCTTCTAGTTACGGTAATAGGCAATGCTTCTGAAATATCAAATCCGAAGAAATTGATTAATCCTACAAAATCATGAACGGTTAAAATACCAGCCAATACCTGTACTGCAAAAAGTATAATGGCTACATAAAAGAATTTGTAGGTAGCCATTTGAATTACACCTGGTTGAAATTTCTCTATATCGCCCTTTGTCATAAAAGGTTCAGCTTTATTTGTATAAACATCATCATCCAGCTTATCCAGTTTGCCGTGATAATACAACACGATACCCAATCCAAATATTAATCCTAATGAACCTATAATACTCCATAAAATGATTGCAGCACTAGGTGTGTTACCAGCCGAAGGATCGTAAGGCCAGTTATGGGTATAACTGTAATGTTCTCCCGGTCTTTCTACTCCACACACCCATGAACCCCAAAAGAAAAAGGCGGTTAACGATTTTATTTCATTTGCATCAATGATGTAACCCGACGGTTTAAATGCTCCGGGTAAAGCAGGGTTGGTAAATTTTTGATTATAATATTTTACAAGTGCTTCCACTGCAAAAACCTGTGCATCAGAAAGTGTTACACTATTCTTTTCTTTACTGTAATGATTATTTTTAATTTCTACTTTAATCTGTTCAGTGATTCCTTTTTTAAGCAAATCATTATTTGCATCAGGTTTCAATTTCGATTGATAATAATCATTCATGTATTGAGCAACATAATGCAAAGCTTCTGCGGTATAGTCGGGCCCACGGTTAGCTCCATCACCAAACATACTGCCATATTCCATCAATGCATATTTTTGAAATACTGCCTGACCATCCAGTATATCTTCCTTTGAAAAAACAGTTTCATTTTTTAATGAAATATAAGATGGAATGGGCGGAGCTTCTGTGTAGGTATGAACTCCAATCATGGTTACTCCTGCTATACTAATAATAAAAATAACCAGTAAAGGAAGCCACCAATTCTTAGGATTAAGCAAATAACTAATAAAATTATTTTTCGCCATAAAATGAATATTTGTTGCCAAATATAATAATTAAGGATATACTTGTCCTTAATTATTTGAAAATATCATATTTAGTTAATGATTATACGTTTTCAATTATATTATACATTGCCTTGTTTACCTATTACAAGCGATGTTTTGGAAAATAACGCCCAAGTAGAATATATTCCTGAAATTAAATGTAATTTTCCTTTTAA
>VIKJ01000067.1:16300-18833 GCA_008080615.1 Chitinophagaceae bacterium
TTAAATTAATTGCTATGTTTTCGAAAGCAACAGAATATGCATTAAGGGCTTGCATATATATTGCACAAAAAAGCAGTGAAGAAAATAAACTTGGTATAGAAGAAATTGCAAAAGCAATTAGTTCTCCAAAATCATTTACTGCTAAAATCTTACAAAAATTAACTGCAAATAATGGTATCGTAAAATCTGTAAGAGGGCCAAGTGGCGGATTTTACATGAGTAAAAAAATGCAGAAACGACCAGTTAGAGATATTCTGCATATAATGGAAGAAGATGAATTACTAGGTAAATGTGTGCTTGGCTTAAAAAAATGTTCTGAACATACTCCATGCCCCATGCATGCAGAATATAAATGCATTAAAGAGCAACTGATTAACTTGTTTGAAAACACAAGTATAGAAAAATTGGCTTTAGACGCTAATATTGGGAATGTATTTATAAAAAATAAATAAGGCTATATTCTTTCCCAAATAAGTTTAGTTCCAAAACCCAGTGTATTGTCTGTGTATTTTATTTGATTAACCTGTACCACCCAAACCTCTCCTGAAACGGCTGCTGCTAATGGATATTTTAAATAATAGGCCACTGCTGCATTTTTTGTTAATGAATCATCGGCATTTAATAGCAAACCAGAAAATTGAATCCCTTTTACTTGCAATTTATTGAACTTATCAGGTAAAATGGTTCCGGCAACTATAGGATTTTTGGCAAGAAATTTGGCATGTTGGGTATCAATAGATGACTTATAATATAGGAGGTTGTTCTCCTTATTGTAAGCATAATAGCAAGTAAAACAATGCGGAATTGAATTTTCTCCTATTGTACAAATACTTGTACAGGTTTGATCCTTTATAAATTGGTATATTTTCTCTTGCATTTTTACTATTTATAGGGTTTCATTACTTTGAGAATTACTGTTTTTGATTACAACCGTAAAAGCTAATTAATTACTTCCAATTGCATATTGATAGTTTAAACAATCCATGGCCAATTCTGCATCTTAACTTACAAAAGAAAGATTTTTGACTTGCTATGAAATGCGTTACAATCAAAAAATAACGATACCCCATTATGAAGTTCAAGCCAACAACCGATAAATTTGTAAAGGCAATAGTAGTAGTACTTTTGTTCCTTATTATCATAGCTTTACTCTTTATTTTCAAAGCATCTCAAACCATAGATAATACCTCCAAATGGAGGGTAAATACCCAACAAATTAACTTTCAAGCAGAAAAGGTAGTCTACTTGATGGAAAAACAGGAAACAAATAGTAAGCAATATTTGCTTACCGGTAATACCGCTTTCCTAGCCTCTTTGAAAAAATCGCAATTTGAAATTAATACGATAATAAAAGAATTAGCAACACTTAGCACTGATGCTGCATCAAAAAAATTACTTATTGATTCGCTAAGTTTTTATATAGACAAAGGATTTACGTTTTACAATAGATTAATTACTACTTACAATTTAACTAGTAATAATACCAATAAACAATGGACAGAAAACGAAGAAGGGAAATTTTACATTGACCGTATTGGCTCTATCGTAGCTAATATACAAGCAGGAGAAAATGCTTTATTATTACAGAACAAAAAAGAAAATGAAAATTCGGCATTTTTAATACAGGCCCTTCTGTTGGGTTTAATATGCATGGTTATAATAGTAATAATACTTTTTGTTTTTTATTTTAATCATTCATTTATAAATAAAACAGCAAAAGAATTAGAAATAAATGAAAAACGTTTTCAGGTATTGCTCGAAAATAATCCAGCAATTATTGCATTAACCGATGACAATCTAAACTCTATCTATCGAAGTCCATCATCTACCCTTATTGCGGGTTGGACAGACGAAGACATGAAAATAACGGGTGGTTTTAACGGTGTTCATCCCGATGACATTATTACATTGAAAACCACTGTTGCCGAAGCCATAAAAAACCCTGGCATACCACAGGCTTATCTATCCCGTTACTTGCAGAAAAATGGCCAATACATCGTGCTGGAGGGCACTGCAACCAAATTGCCAGATGAAAGTACTGTAAAGGGTATTGTATTTAACTCCCGTGATGTAACAGAAAAAATTGAACTAGAGCGATTGTTGGGAAAAGCAAGTAGGCTTGCAAGAATTGGCAGTTGGAATGTAAACCTATTGAAACAAACCGTTTTCTGGAATGATATTACCAGAGAAATTCATGAAGCGGAAAGTAATTTTGTTCCCGACCTGCCAAGTGGACTTAATTTTTATAAAGCAGGACCGGGCCGGGAATTAATTACACAAAAAGTAAAGGAAGCCATTGAATGGGGTAAACCCTGGGATGAAGAGTTGGAAATTGTTACAGCAAAAAATAATATACGGTGGATAAGAACCATTGGAGAAACTGAATTTGTTGATGGCAAATGTGTGAAAATTTTTGGAAGTTTCCAGGATATTGACCAGCGAAAAAAAGCAGAAGAAAAAATAATCGAAGGCGCAAACCGTTATCGTCTACTTTTTGATACATCACCTATAGCTATTACAGAAGAAGATCATA
>VIKJ01000067.1:18883-23419 GCA_008080615.1 Chitinophagaceae bacterium
AAGATCATACCCCTTTTTATGAAAAAATAGAATCCCTTCGTGCATTAGGCATCTCAAAAAATTATGCGGCGTATTTTGATAATCATAGCGAAGAATTCTACGAGATGCTGGGAAGAGTTCACATACTCGGTGTAAATCAGAGTTTATTAGATTTAACAGGAGCACACAATTTAGAAGACTTTGTAGCTAACCGCTCTAAGTTTTTTGTAAGTATGACGGAAAAAACGGTTTTTAAGTTAATGGATTTAATAAGGGATGGTGGTGGACATTTTGAAGAAGAGACGAAAATCAAAAGCCTGTCTGGCGAAATAAAGAAAGTTGTAGTAAGGCTAAAATATCCTGCAGCTCCGCCCTATAATTCTGTTGCCATTACGATGCTTGATGTTACTAAGCAAAAAGAGTCTGAACAGAAAATAAAGGAAAGTGAAGAAAAGCAGAAAACAATTTTACAAACGCTTTTAGAGCAAGTCGTTATTTTAGATCCAGAAGGGGGAATCCTTTATATAAACCATGTTGCGCCAGGCTTTACCAAAGAAGAATTAATAGGATCAAACTGGCTTCAATGGCTGCATGAATTAGACCAAGCTAAAGCTAAAGAAGCTATTCGGCAAACATTGGATAGTGATGTATTTTATGAACTCCAATTAAGGTTTTTTGGTGCAGATAGAAAAATGAGCTTGTTTAATATACGGATGATTCCCATGCCTGATGCATCTAACCAGCAGGTATTGGTGGTTGCCACTGACATTACTGACAGAAAAAAAGCAGAAGATGAACTTAAACATTCCACCAAACAACTCCGTGAGCTAACTACCCACCTGCAAAACGTACGGGAAGAAGAGCGCAAACGTATAGCCCGAGAAATTCATGATGAATTGGGCCAACAGCTTACAGCCATTAAAATGGATCTTGCTTGGATTAACAAAAAAATTCCAGCAGAGTCCGTTATCACAGCAGACCAAATATCTTTTAAAAGTAAAATGCATAACCTAATGATATTGGTTGATGGAAGCAATGAATCGGTAAGAAAAATATTAAACGAACTAAGGCATGGTATTTTAGAAGACAATGGCTTGCGCGAAGCTATAGAATGGCAAGGCAACCAGTTTACTGAAGTCACCGGAGTGCCTTTAAAATTTATTACCAGTGAAACAACGCTTATTTTACCAGAGGATATAGCCAATTGTTTATTCAGATTGTACCAAGAGTCACTTACCAATATAGCCAGGCATGCAAAAGCTACCAAAGTAATCTCCTCCTTAACAATTAAAGATGATGCTATTTTCCTTACCATTGAAGATGATGGAAAGGGTTTCGACCTAAATTTATTGAGAAGTAATAAATCGTTTGGTATTTTAGGAATGAAAGAAAGGGTGCTTTCGCTTCATGGACATTTTGAATTATTGACTGAAGAAGGTAATGGAACAAAAATTAATATCATTTTACCGCTTAAACCATATAACATTACATAATGTATGAAACGGATTATAATAGCAGATGATCATAGTTTTATTCGTTTGGGAATAATACAAATATTAAAAGATGAATATCCAACTGTAGAAATTACTGAAGTAGGCGACGGTGAAAGCCTGATTAAAACAGTAATACAACAAGATTTTGACTTGGTGATTACAGACCTTGAAATGCCTGGCCGAAGCGGATTGGATGCTCTAGTACAAATCAAACTTATTAAACCTTCATTGCCGGTATTGGTATTAAGTATATATACCGAAGAATTGTATGCTGTAAGAGTGTTAAAAGCTGGTGCTTCTGGCTAAATGAATAAAAAAGCAGCACCAGATGAATTAATTAATGCCATTCAAAGAATATTTTTAGGCCGAAAATACATTACACCCGAGATAGCAGAAAGACTACTTATCAATATAAGTACAGATAAAAAGCCACATGAGCTACTTACCAACCGAGAGCTTGAAATATTTACATTACTTGCCATGGGTAAAACAGTTACCCAAATTGCCGAGACGCTTTTTTCTGCACAAAGTACCATAAGTACACATCGCTTTAGAATCATGGAAAAACTTGGTTTATCTAATAATTCCGAGCTAACACGTTATGCCATAGCCCATCACATCATTTCTGATATAGACTTATAAGTACCCCAGCTTTTTAATCTTTTTTCGGTGGTAGATGAATAACTACCCCTTGCTATACACTTACAACTACAAAAGTATTACTTCAACCACTATCTTTTTAAAGAGGTAAGTATGAGTCCTTTGTTATACAATGGAAATTCTAATAGTTGATAGCACTTTCATTATTAACAACAGATTAAAATTGCTTATTTCAGAAGCAAACGAGCAGTTAATTATTTACCAAGCAAAGTCTTATAAAGAGGCCATTCAACTTTATTCTGAAAAAAAACCAGCTGTGGTGTTATTGGATATTGAACTGCCTAGTAACAAATCATTTCATTTATTAAAAGAAATAAAAACAGCAAATCAAAAGTCAATTGTAATTATTTTATCAATGGAGATTAATACACTTAGCAGATATAAATACTTGATTGCCGGTGCCGATTTTTTTCTAGATAAATACCATGAATTTGAAAAAATAACTGAATTGATACAGAAGATATCAGCAAATTATTTAAAAAAAGTAGTATGAAAGCAAATCAGCAGCAAACTAAACTTACTATGCTGCCTAAAACACCCACAGGCATTAATGGCTTAGATGAAATTACATTAGGTGGTTTACCCAAAGGCAGGCCTACGTTAGTTTGTGGTAATGCAGGCTGTGGCAAAACATTATTGGGGCTTGAATTTTTGGTAAGGGGTGCTATGGAATACGACGAACCCGGAGTATTGATGGCTTTTGAAGAAACAGCCAAAGAGCTGGCCGAAAATGTAGCATCCTTGGGTTACGACCTGAATAAACTGGTGGCACAAAAAAAACTGGTACTCGATCATATAAAAATAGAACGCAGCGAAATTGAAGAAACGGGTGAATACGACCTAGAAGGTTTATTTATCCGCCTTAACTATGCCATTGACAGCATTGGCGCTAAAAGAGTGGTATTGGATACACTTGAATCACTTTTTTCGGGCTTATCAAACGATGGAATTCTTCGTGCCGAACTACGCAGGTTATTTCATTGGTTAAAAGAAAAAGGTGTAACAGCTATCATTACTGGGGAACGGGGTGATCATGCCCTAAGCCGGCAGGGACTGGAAGAATACGTTTCGGATTGTGTAATATTGCTCGATAACAGAGTAACCGAACAATCATCTACCCGTAGGTTACGCATTGTGAAATACCGGGGTAGTAATCATGGCACCAACGAATATCCTTTTTTAATTGAAGAAAGCGGTTTTGTGGTAATGCCCATTACATCGGCAGGTTTAGATCATGCTGTTTCAACGGAACGTATTTCAAGTGGCATCCCAGCATTGGATGCCATGTTGGGTGGTAAAGGATATTTTAGGGGGAGCAGTGTAATGGTTTCGGGCACTGCTGGAACTGGCAAAAGCAGTATGGCCGGCCATATTACAGAAGCGGCTTGCAAGCGGGGCGAAAAGGTTATTTATTTTGCGCTGGAAGAATCTTCTTTCCAGATCATCCGCAATATGAAATCAATTGGAATTGATTTAGCTCATTGGGAAAAAAGGGGATTACTCAAAATTTACTCCAGCCGGCCTACTAATATGGGGTTGGAATCTTATTTAACCTCTATCAATAAAGAGATTGCGAAGTTTAAACCTAAAGTGGTTATTATAGATCCCATCAGCAGTTTCATTGTAGGCACCAATGATTTTGAAGCCAAAACAATGATGATACGCCTAGTTGATTTTATAAAGAGCAATCATATCACCGCATTTCTTACCTGCCTAACTACAGGTGGAAAAGACCTGGAACATACACAAATAAATATCTCCTCCTTAATAGACACCTGGTTGCTGCTTCGTGATATTGAAATTGGTGGAGAACGCAACCGGGGTATGTATGTATTAAAATCCCGTGGCATGGCACACTCCAACCAGATACGGGAGTTTAAGCTTACCAAAGAGGGTGCCCAATTATTGGAAGTGTATGTAGGTTCAACAGGTGTACTCACCGGTACTTCAAGAATAATACAGGAAGAAAAAGAAACTGCTGAAACGTTGATACAGCAAGAGGAACTCAATCGTAAACAAAAAGAGCTGGCACGCAAACATAAAATTATAGAAGCTCAGATAAACGCAATAAAACTACAATTTGAATCAGAAAAAGAATCAGCCATAAATGAAATAGCAATAGATAAAATAAGAATAAAACAATTAGCACAAAACAAAATTGAAATGGAGAAAAACAGAACTACTAGAATAAATGGCTAAACAAGTTGTTTAAAAAATACAAATCCCTAGAAACAGCCGCTTTAATAATCGAAAGGTTCTTTTGATTATTAAGCTAAAAATTTATCAGATGGCATTTTTTAAACTTATGTTAGTTGCGTTTTTTTGGGACTTGCTATTTGGTATATTGTAAGTTCAAGTAATAAGTGCAATTTTTCCTTGTAGCACTTGATTAGGTGTTTGATAA
>VIKJ01000068.1 GCA_008080615.1 Chitinophagaceae bacterium
AGATGCAACTTTATCAGAAAGATTATTGTATCAATGGAGAGGATTGTGGAGGAGGTGATGATGGGGGTATAAATTTATACCCTATATCATATAAGTTATTTAAATTATTGGTTATAATTTTAAAACAACTCTTTTGCATAGTACCCAAAAGAGTAGCACAACGGTACTGCACTTGATGACGATCAAGTGGTTGGGCGGCCAATTAACTGCTGAGGCTTAAAGCTGCAGGATCAAATTTTATTAATCGTTATTCATGATGAGTGAATGACTAAAACTTTTATTATGAAAATTAGTGATTTAAATCTAGGAAAAATTCTAACAAAGGAACAAGCTAAACAAGTTAAAGGAGGAAATATTGGTTTTGATGCGTATACCTACTGCCCTGTTGGAGCTGCATGTGGAACTAGTTCAGGAGCATGGTTTGGAGCTGGTGATCGCCCTTCTGGAGGTGGGTTAGTTGGAATTGTATCAGGAATTTGTGCTTGTATTGAAGGAACAACACTTTCTTATGTTCCTCCTACAAATATGTGTTAATAATCTATAAGAGGCATTTTTATGCCTCTTTATTTTTTTGTCAAAATTTTTTTAATTATGAAATTATTCCTTACTTGTATTTCAATACTATGTTTTACTTCATGTTACTCTCAAAATAATTTCGAGGGTATTAGATTAGATACAAACTTTGTTTTTAAAACAATAGATAACAAAAGCATAAAAATCGGTAATCCAGGATTAAATTCATTTCATGTTTTATTCTTTTGTAAAAGTTTCAATAGTATTTCAATAGATTCGATAGTTAGACTTAAGTCACTTGGGAAGGCAGTTGATATAATTATAATTTCAGAAAATAATAATATAATTGGGATTAAGGATTTAGAAAAATTTAATATACTTTCCTTAATAGATGTCAATGCTTATGGTAAAGCCTTTTTCAAGTTTAAAAAACTTCCTTCATTTATTATTCTTGGTAATGATTACCGCATTCTTAAATTTTCTGATAGCGTTGATGATGTTATTGTAAATTTCAATAAATATTATTTTAATTATAATAACATTATGAAAAAATGAGTATTAGTTAATATATTATAAACTCTTCAATACTCTTATAGACCAAATAAGCGATTTTTTTCATATGTTTTTTATATTAAACTACGCAAATTTAATATTTAGTATTAAATTTGCGTAGATGATTAAGCGTAGATTAGAAGAAAATATCATAAATGCCCTCAAAAGAAGCCCTTCGGTTGCTTTATTAGGACCTCGTCAAGTGGGTAAAACCACTATTGCTTTGGGTATTGCTGAAAGAATCCCCTCAATTTATTTAGACCTTGAGAATCGCCTCGATATTGAGAAGGTAAGGGATATTGATTCTTTTCATTCTGCCAATAAAAATAAATTAATTGTACTGGACGAAATTCAGCGACTTCCTGAAGTATTTGCTCCTATTAGAGGCATCATTGACCAGCAACGTAGAGCAGGGAATAAATATGGTCAATTTCTTTTCCTCGGATCTGCCTCTATAGATTTATTAAAACAGTCTAGTGAATCATTGGCGGGGAGAATTACTTTTTTAGAGCTTCATCCAATTGATGTGCTAGAATTGAGTGGAAATAATGTTCCACAATTCAATGAACTTTGGTTAAGGGGTGGTTTCCCCGAAAGTTTATTGGCGGCTTCTGACAATGACAGTATTCAATGGAGAAGAGATTTTATCAGAACCTATTTAGAAAGAGATATTCCTCAATTTGGTCCAAGAATTCCTGCTGAAACGCTTGAACGTTTTTGGATGATGCTGGCACACAATCAAGGAACTGTTTTAAATGTTTCTCAATTGGGTAGAAATTTAGATTTATCGGGTGTAACAGTTAACCGTTATATAGATTTAATGACAGACCTGCTTTTAGTTAGGCGACTAAAACCATGGACTTTTAATATTGGTAAAAGGATTGTAAAAGCGCCTAAGATATATATCAGAGATAGTGGTATTGCACATTCATTACTCAACATAGAAAACTATTCTAGCTTATTGGGTAATCCCGTAGTTGGTGGAAGTTGGGAAGGATTTGTTATAGAAAATATTTTAACTGTTACGCCTTCAGGTGTACAAGCATTCTATTATCGTACAGCAGGGGGAGCAGAAATTGATTTAATACTAGAATTTCCGGGTGGGAAAAAATGGGCTATTGAAATAAAAAGAAGTTCTTCACCCTCTTTAAAAAAAGGATTTTATATTGCTTGTGATGACATTCAACCAGATAAAAAAATGGTTGTATACGCAGGAAACGATCAGTTTGCCATGGCAGATGGTGTTATTGCAATGCCCTTAGCAAATTTAATGCAATCTCTATTGCCCTGAAACCCGCTTCCCCGCAGGAATAGTGAAGCCCGCGCTTAATATCATAATATAAGAGCCAAAAGATTCTTTGGCTTTGCCTTCATACACTTTTAAGCCACTGTATCGGGCATAGTCTACTTTATTGGCAAATTCTAAATAAATAGTTTTGTAAAACGTAGCCCTGATGGCTGCTTCAGCGCCTATATTCCATCCTCCTAACTGAAAGCCATCTTTATTTTTTTGCCCAAATAATGCATTTTCTACATGCGGTATCACTGGCCCAATTCCTGCTTTTCCTAAGAAATCAATTTTTATTTTTCCATTGATGCTTTCATAAATTTTATGCCGCTTCACTATATTGAAGAGTAAAAAATTAGCACCATTGTTTAGGTAATAATAAAACCCATTGGTATTGGCAAACAATACGCTGGTATCCACAGCCCTTCCACCCAATGTGCCCACCAATCGCGCTGTTTGACCGTTTGTAAGGATATGCTTGGTATGGTCAAAATTTATTTCCCATCCCAATCCTTTTTTCTTGTTAAAGAAATACCCAAAACGATAACTATACTGTGGTATGCTAATGGGTTTCTTTAAAAGATCTTTATCCCATCCTACATTATCATGTGAAGTAACCCCTGTTAAAGTGTAATTATTACCCAAAGAAGGCTGGTTTACTTGTACATTTGAATTGGTGTACCATTCTTTATTATAGCCCCAACTAAAATAAAATTCACCCTTCCTTTCCTTCTTTTCTTTTTTATTCTGCGCCTGAGCTAAAAAAGGCAATAACAGGATTACCAACGCCACTGATACATTTTTCATGCTGCAAATATCGTTAATTATCCCTTATTCTAATACTGGGCTTAGCCAACGTTCTGCGGTTGGTAAATCCATTTCTTTTCTGCTAGCATAATCTTTTAATTGGTCTTTTTGAATTTTTCCAATGCCAAAATATTGGCTTTGCGGATGAGAAAAATACCAACCACATACAGATGATGCAGGATACATTGCCAAACTTTCGGTTAAGGAGATGCCCGCATTTTCAGTTGCATTCAATAAATCGAATAATTTGTATTTTTCTGTGTGATCGGGGCAAGCGGGATAACCTGGTGCAGGCCTAATGCCTGTATATTGTTCTTTAATGAGTTCTTCGCTACTTAATTGTTCGTTGGCATCATAGCCCCAGAATTCCTTTCTAGTGCGCATGTGCAATACTTCTGCAAATGCTTCTGCAAAACGATCTGCCAAGGCTTGCAACATGATTTTATTATAATCATCATGCGCCGCTTCAAATTTTTGTAAATGCGGTTCAATGCCATGAATGCTTACAGCAAATGCCCCTAAATAATCTTGCTTAGATAGCTCAATATTTTCGGGTTTAATAAAATCCGCCAATGATAAGTTGGGTTGGCCTGCTGCTTTTTTAATTTGCTGACGCAGGCTTTCTAAGCTTACTGGTGCTGCATTTGCTGGTTTTACAGTAATGGTATCTTTATTGGCCGAAGCTTCCCAAAAACCTACTACACCTTTTGCGCTTAGCCATTGTTCTGCTATCAATTGATCTAATAATGCATTGGCATCATTGTATAATTTGGTGGCTTCTGCACCTACAATTCCATCCGACAAAATGGCTGGGAAATTGCCATGCATTTCCCAAGTAATAAAGAAAGGCTTCCAATCTATAAATGAACGCAATGTTGCTAAATCATAATTTTCAAAAACTTTGATGCCTGAAAAGCTTGGTTTTACTGGGGTATAATTATTCCAATCAATTACTACTTTATTATTGGTTGCTTCTTCATAACTCAAGTATTGTTTTACTGGCTTCTTGTTTTCAAAGTCTTCTTTTAATTTGCCGTATTCGATTTTTAACTCACTTAAAAATGGTGTTTTTAATTCTTTGTTTAACAGAGAACCTGCAACAGTAACACTGCGTGAAGCATCTAATACATGCACCACTCCTAAATCGAACTCTGGAGCAATTTTTACTGCCGTATGCATTCTAGAAGTGGTGGCACCACCAATCAATAATGGCTGTGTCATCTTTCTTCTTTTCATTTCATCTAAAGATGGGGTAATCAAACCGCTCAATCCAATGATATCTGCTTTTTCACGAATGGCTGCTTCTAATATTTTATCTGCAGGAACCATTACACCTAAGTCTACAATATCATAACCATTACAACCCAATACCACACCCACAATATTTTTTCCAATATCATGTACATCCCCTTTTACAGTAGCCAATAAAATTTTAGCTGCGCCTGCTGTTTCTTCATTCACCGTACCTGCAGCTATATGGGCATTTTTTCTATCTTCTTTTTCTTGTTCAATATAAGGAGTAAGAATAGCAACGCTTTTTTTCATCACACGCGCGCTCTTTACTACCTGTGGTAAAAACATTTTTCCTGCACCAAATAAATCACCCACAATATTCATTCCATCCATCAGCGGGCCTTCAATTACATCCAAAGGTCTTGGATATTTTAGGCGGGCTTCTTCTGTATCTGCATCTATATAATCGGTAATGCCATTAACTAAAGAGTGGGCTAATCTTTTTTCAACTGGTTCATTTCTCCAAGCCTCGTCCCTTACTTCTACTTTGCCTTTTGCCTTAACTGTTTCCGCATGGGCTATCAGTGCTTCTGTGGCTTCGTTGTTATCGTTGTTTTTATTCAGTAGTACATCTTCACATAAATTTCTCAATGTTGGTTCAATCTCATCATATACCACCAACTGCCCCGCATTCACAATGCCCATATCCATGCCCGCTTTAATGGCATGAAATAAAAATACCGAGTGAATGGCTTCACGCACGTGGTCGTTCCCCCTAAATGAAAAAGATACATTCGATACCCCACCACTTACTTTGGCAAGTGGCATCAATCTTTTTATTTCTCTAGTAGCTTCAATAAAATCTACTGCGTAATTATTGTGTTCTTCAATACCTGTTGCAACTGCAAAAATATTGGGATCAAAAATAATATCCTGTGCATCAAAGCCTACTTGCTCTGTTAAAATTTTATATGCGCGAGAACAAATTTCTATTTTTCTATCCTTGGTATCTGCTTGGCCCACTTCATCAAATGCCATCACAATTACAGCCGCACCATAGGCTTTACAAATATGTGCTTGTTCAATAAATTTAGCTTCTCCCTCTTTCATAGAGATAGAGTTCACAATACATTTTCCTTGCACACATTTTAATCCTGCTTCTATGATTTCAAATTTTGAACTATCAATCATAATGGGAATGCGCGCAATATCTGGCTCACTCTGCACTAAATTTAAAAAAGTGGTCATCGCCAATACGCCTTCCAATAAAGCATCATCCATGTTTACATCCAATACCTGTGCACCGCTTTCTACTTGCTGGCGTGCAACAGACAATGCTTCTTCGTATTTATTTTCTTTAATTAATCGGGCAAATTTTTTAGAGCCGGTAACATTGGTTCTTTCTCCAACGTTTACAAAATTGGTTTCTGGGCGCACAATCAATGGCTCCAGCCCCGCTAATCTTAAATAAGGTTTTATACTAGTCATGTTTACAGTGTTGCTTCCAAAACTGGTAAAGGTCTTGGTTGAATTTTTTTAACGTTATCCGCAATATGTTTAATATGGTCGGGTGTGGTGCCACAACATCCGCCAACAATATTTACAAAACCTTCATTGGCCCACTCTTCAATAAAATGAGCTGTTTCATGCGGCTGCTCATCATATTCACCCATTGCATTGGGTAAGCCCGCATTGGGGTAGGCCGAAGTATAACAAGCTGCTATTTGTGATAGCTCTTCTATATGCGATCTCATTTCTGCTGCACCCAATGCACAGTTTAATCCAATGCTCAAGGGCTTGGCATGCATCACCGAAGTATAAAATGCTTCTAAGGTTTGCCCGCTTAATGTTCTTCCCGATGCATCGGTAATAGTACCGCTGATCATGATCGGCAACTCGGGCTTTTGTTGATCTCTAAAATATTTTTTTACTGCATAAATAGCGCCCTTTGCATTGAGGGTATCAAAAATGGTTTCAATTAAAATAATATCTACACCGCCATCTACCAAGCCAGTAATTTGTTCGTAATACGCATTGGCTACTTCATCAAAAGTAACAGCCCTAAATCCTGGATTATTTACATCAGGTGATAAGCTTAATGTTTTATTCAAAGGGCCAATTGCTCCTGCAACAAATTTGGGCGCAGAACCTGGGTGCTCTTCCATGTATTGCTTAATAGCTTCTTTGGCACATTTGGCTGCTGCTACATTTAATTCATAGGCCAATGATTGCATATCATAATCGGCCATGGCAATAACGGTACTACTAAATGTATTGGTTTCAATAATATCTGCACCTGCTGCTAAATATTGTTTGTGAATGCCAACAATAATTTCGGGTTGGGTAATGCAAAGCAAATCATTATTGCCTTTTACATCACAATGCCAATCTTTAAAACGTTCGCCTCTATAATCGGCCTCAGTTAATTTATGGCGTTGAATCATGGTACCCATGGCGCCATCTATTACCAGAATTCTTTTTTTTAGTTCTTCTTTAATTTGCATACTAGCACAGTTCATTAACCAACTTAGTTGGCAGTTATTTAATAAACCAATAAACGCTAGAAATGTGTGGGTAGGTTCACCTCGAGACGTTTATTAGTTCTATTTAACCCATGTATTAAATGGGTACATCCAAACTGAACAATAAACAAATCTGTTTGGATTGATTGCAAAGATAAGAGGGGAAAGGCTTAGAACAAAATTATTGATAGATACAGTTGATCTCGGCCATCACTTTTTCTGTAACGCTAGATGCGTCTATTTTAAAGTCTTTCATTACTATTGGAAACTTGGCTATCGCGCTCAGTTTGCCATCTTTCACCGTAATCGTACCATTTACAGTGATATTCTTGGTAACGCCGTGTAGGGTTAGATCTCCCTTTACCACTGCTTTATAGCTTCCGTTCTTGCTTAATACCACTTCTTTCATATTGGTTACCGTGCCTTTAAAGTCGGCCCTCGGAAACTGATTGCTCATGAGGTATTCATTGTTAAAATGGTCCTGCATTTCGGCATATCCAAACTTAAATCCCTTAATTAACAAGCTAAAACTGAGGGTGCCATTGTCTGAAAGTCTGCTAGTTACTTCATTATTGATTGCCTTAACATCTTCGTCATTGGGCGCAATAAAGCTGATTTTTCCATTGCGGGTTCCGTATACTTTTTGTGCAGTTGCTGTATGGGTGAATACTACAATTACTAGTGCTAAACTCAATAGGTATTTCATCATGATCTTTTATTTTATTAAAACGCCTTCATTGATTACCACATTGGCATCTGGAATATAGCCTGTGCAAATTCCTTTGAAAGTGATGGTAGACCCCGCTGTTAGCGTTCCTGGGTTGGTTTTAAATGTACAGTTAATTACCACTAACGGATCAGCGGTTTTAAAGTTCACTACTGTTTGACCATCCTGATTGGTACTAAATTCTAGCACTTCACCACTTAGTTCAATGGCTTTATCTAAGTACAATTGATTGGCATTGGCCTCATTGGTTTTAAACGCGTCATACAATTTTTGTGCGGTAAGTGTTACGGCAACTTCCTGGCTTACATCACGGTGTGGTTTGGTAAAAATGCGGTACACAATGAATCCTCCGGTAATTAAACCAATGATTACAACTACCAATAAAATGCGTTTCCAGTTTTTCATGAACAATCAGTTGATGTTTAAACAACAAATTTACTTATTTGCCTCCATTTTGCCCTGTTTTATAATAAAAACCCCTTATTTAACATATTGTTGAACGGGCAAGCGGTTGGCAATACTACGGGCAAGGGTCATTTCATCGGCATATTCCAATTCTCCTCCAAAAGCAATGCCACGAGCAATGGTAGTTACTTTACAACCCAAATGGGCGATCTTTTTCTGGATATAATAAATGGTCGTATCTCCCTGAATATTGGGGCTGAGCGCAAATACCAGCTCCTCTACCTCTTCCTTACTTATTCGGTTTACCAGAGATTCGATGCTCAATTGGTCGGGGCCTACACCATCTAAAGGAGATATAATTCCTCCTAAAACATGATATGTTCCGTTGAATTGCTGGGTGCTTTCAATGGCAATTACGTCCCTAATATTTTCTACCACACAAATTACCCGCTGGTTGCGCATAGAATTGGCGCAGATAGAACAAATATTGCCATCACTGATATTGTGGCAGCGGTTACAAAATTGAATATCTCTGCGCATTTTGGCAATGGTTTCACCAAATAACTGAACCTCATTCACCTCCTGTTTTAATAAGTGCAATACCAGGCGCAGCGCTGTTTTTTTGCCTATTCCAGGCAACTTGGCAAACTGGGCCACGGCATTTTCAAGAAGTGAAGAGGGGAGTTGCATATTGTAAAGATAATCGGTTTACTTTGCGCTTTAAGTTTTGAATATGAAGCTGCATAATTTTAATTCTGGTCCTTCCATTTTACCTCAACCTGTTTTAACTCAGGCTGCCGAAGCCATTATCAACTATAACAACACGGGTTTGTCTTTGTTGGAAATTGGGCATCGCACCAATTGGTTTCAGGAAATTTTACAGGAAGCCAAAGATGGGGTAAAAAAACTGATGGACTTAGATGACCAGTATGAAGTTTTGTTCTTGCACGGTGGGGCTACTACTCAATTTATGCAAGTACCCATGAATTTGCTGGATACCAATGCTACAGCAGCTTATTGCGATAATGGTATTTGGGGAAATAAGGCTTGGAAAGAAGCAAAACATTTTGGAAATGTACAGGTAGTTGCTGATAGTAGTGATCGTCATTACCAATACATAAACAAGGAATTTACCGTACCTGCGGATGCCGCTTATTTGCATATTACCAGTAACAATACGGTAGAAGGTACCCAATGGCATAGCTATCCCACCACGCATATTCCGCTGATTGCAGATATGAGCAGTGATATTTTTAGCCGCCCTACCGATTTTAAAAAATGCGACTTGATTTATGCAGGTGCACAAAAAAATATGGGTGCTGCTGGTGTAAACTTAGTGGTAGTAAAGAAATCTATCTTAGGTAAAATTGCACGTTCCATCCCAACCATCATGAATTATCAAAAGCATATTGAAGCGGGTTCATTAATGAATACGCCTCCTGTGTTTGCTGTGTATGTGAGTATGCTTACTCTGCGTTGGGTTATTGAACAAGGTGGATTAACTGAAATGGGAAAAAGAAATCTTGCAAAATCAACCTTGCTTTATAACACGATTGATGCGCTTCCTATTTTTAATGCACCTGTTGCAAAAGAATATAGAAGTGAAATGAATGCTGTTTTCTTTTTAAATGATGCTGCATTAGAAGAACCTTTTTTGGCCTTGTGTAAACAAGAAGGAATGATTGGCGTAAAAGGTTATAGAACTGTTGGTGGTGTGCGTGTAAGTATGTACAATGCCCTTCCCATAGAGTCAGTGCAAATTTTTTGCGATTTGATGCATTCTTTTGCGCAAAAGCACGGCTAGTAAGGGTTTGAAGCATAAGTTTTCAATTGCCATTTATTCACCGATATTTGCAGTATGGCAAGTATTAAACCGTTCAAGGCCCTAAGGCCTCAACCTCAATTGGCAAAGCAGGTAGCGAGTCTTCCTTACGATGTGCTAAGCAGTGCAGAAGCTAAAATAGAAGCTCAAGGTAACACCTATACATTTTTACATATCACTAAAAGTGAGATTGCGCTTTCCGATAAAACAGATGTTCATGCACCCGAAGTGTATCAACAAGCTAAAGACAATTTAGATGCATTTATTAAGCGAGATGTGTTGTTTCGCGAATCAAAAGATTGTTATTATATCTATCAATTAATCATGAATGGCAGAAGCCAAACAGGATTGGTTTGTGCAAGTAGTGTAGATGATTATGAAAATGATATCATCAAAAAACATGAGTTTACCCGGCCCGAAAAAGAGTTGGATAGAATCAATCATATTAAAATCACTGGTGCCCAAACAGGCAATGTTTTTTTAGCCTATCGTAACAATGCATCAGTTGATCAAATTATTGAGAAATGGAAAACAACTAAATCGGCTGCTTATGATTTTATAGCAGAAGATGGCATTCAGCATACCATTTGGATTGTGAGCGATTCGGAGGTTGTAGAAGAAATTACCCGTTTATTTAAAGAGGAAGTGCCTTGTACCTATATTGCAGACGGTCATCACCGTGCGGCTTCTGCAGCAAAAGTGCGTGCAGATTTGGGTGCCAAAGCTACCCCGGCAGCAGATTATTTTTTAACAACCCTGTTTCCGTCTAACCAATTGTATATAATGGATTACAATAGGGTAATTAAAGATTTGAATGGCTTAAACGCCGAACAATTTTTAGCTGCTTTAGCCATTTCTTTTGAAGTTTCATTTATTTAGGCGGTCAATGGTATAAGTTAACAGCTAAGCCTGGCACTTATTCTGATGATCCTATTGGCGTATTGGATGTAACCGTATTACAAACACAAATACTAACTCCTATCTTAGGTATAGTAGACCAGCGTACCGATAAAAGAATTGATTTTGTTGGAGGTATTCGCGGGTTAGCAGCTTTAGAACAAAGAGTAGATAGTGGTGAAATGGCTTGCGCATTTAGCTTATATCCTGTTACCATTAATCAGTTGTTTACCATTGCCGATAGCGGTAATGTAATGCCTCCCAAAAGCACATGGTTTGAACCCAAGTTAAGAGATGGATTATTAACCAACCTTATTACAGATTAATACTTTTTTAGTTAAATTTATTTTAAAGCAGGAGTAAGGATATAGCATCTATTTATACTCCTGCTTTTTTATTTGTGTTTTATTGCCTAATTTGATTGCCAATTACGATTGCATATGAATTACAGCCGCTTGTTTGATTGTATGGAGCACCAGCTTGCTCATTTTCCAAAAAAAGATATGTTGGCAGCCAAAGAAAATGGCCAATGGAAAAGTTATAGTACCCAAGATGTTGCCAATATAGTAAATAAATTAAGTGCAGGCCTTTTGCACTTAGGTGTTAGTGCCAACGATTTTACTCCCGAAGGAAGTGATAAGATTGCTATCATCAGTAATAATCGCCCCGAATGGGTTTTTGCCGATTTAGCTGTTCAACAAATTGGTGCAATATTGGTTCCTGTTTATCCCACTACCAATCCAATAGAACTTCAATTTATTTTGAATGATGCTGCGGTGAAATATATTTTTGTTAGCAACGATGAAATGCTGCAAAAAATCAATAGTATCATCGAAAAAGTTCCTTCCATTAAAGCGGCTTATACATTCGATAAAATTGATGGTGCGCATCATTGGTCTGAAATAATCAATTTGGCAACTGATGAATTATTGCAACAAGTTAACAGCATTAAAAAAGCTGTGCCAGAAGAACAATTGGCTACTATCATTTATACTTCTGGTACTACAGGCACTCCTAAAGGTGTAATGCTTACGCATAAAAATATTTGCAGCAACGTAAAGTTTTCTAAAGAGAGTTTTCCTTTTGTTGATGCACCAGAATCTAAAGTGTTGAGTTTTTTACCTCTCAATCATATTTTTGAAAAAACCTGTACTTATATTTATTTATTTAGTGGCATTAGTATTTACTATGCCGAAAGCCTAGAAACGATTGGTGATAATTTAAAGGAGGTAAAACCCAATGGATTTACTACTGTTCCTCGTTTGCTAGAAAAGGTATTTGAAAAAATAATGGCCAAGGGTGGTGAATTAACTGGCGTTAAAAGAAAATTGTTTTTTTGGGCAGTAGATCTGGCTGAAAAATATGACAAAACCGAAAATGGTGGTGTTTGGTATAATATTCAATTGGC
>VIKJ01000069.1 GCA_008080615.1 Chitinophagaceae bacterium
AACTGGTGGGTTTTACTATAGCTCTATCCTGTTCTAGTTTAATTACTTGATCTAAATTTAAAAAAGACATGCGTAACTCAATTTAATGTAATGCGGTAATATTTACTTTTTGAATCCCGTTCAAATGCACTTCAATATGTCTATCATGTGCTTTGTTTTCAAATTCACTAATCACTTCTAAAATATCATAATCAATAAAATAACTTTCCGTTCCATCAATAGTAAGAACGCTATATTCAGGAATTTGATCCAATGCTTTTCGAAGATTCACTTTATTTAAAAAAGTAACATTGGTATTTAATTTAATAAAATAAATGGCTGTTTCATGTTTCTTAGTTTTAGTTACTTTATATTCTGCTTTAAAATTATTTTGAATAATAAAGTAAATAGACATGAGCAAACCAATACTAACCCCAATTAATAAGTCGGTTGCTAAAATAATGACAATTGTAAGCACAAATGGAATAAATTGTTTCCAACCTAAACTCCACATATTTTTAAATAATTTGGGCTTGGCTAAATTATATCCGGTGATCAATAAAATAGCAGCTAAAGATGCATAAGGTATTTTATTAAGTAAGAAAGGCAAAAACAATACTGCAATTAATAAAAAAAGGCCATGCGTAAATGCAGCCAATTTGGTTCTTCCACCAGCATCGGCATTGGCAGCCCCCCTCACTACTACCGAAGTAATAGGTATTGCTCCCAACAAACCACAAGCCATATTACCAATTCCTTGTGCAATCATTTCTCTGTTAACAGGTGTTATGCGGTTTCGTTTATCTAGTTTATCTACGGCTTCTACACATAAAAGTGTCTCAAGTGTTGCCAACATACCAATAATTAATCCGTCTTTCCAAACCTCAGGAACTTTAAACAGAAATACAATACTAGAAAATATATTATCTGGAACAGTTACCAGCTGATTGTTTGCTAAAGCAAAACTAGGTGCTGTATATGAAAATAACAAGTTGAGTAAAATACCAATTAATACAACCCATAATGGTGCGGGAAGAAAATTCATTTTTTTAGCAAAAGGATATTTCAACAAAATCATCACCAGCAACGAAACGAAAGATATGGCGATTGCTCCCTTTGTTATATGTGCACTAAATTCACGGATATGCCCAGCAAATCCATCCGTCCAAAAGTCGGGCCTTGAATAACCTAATATCAACGGAATTTGTTTGGAGATTAATAATATACCAATAGCAGCAAGCATTCCCTTTATAACAGAAGAAGGAAAATAACTAGCGAATACCCCCAATTTAAATACACCTATAATTAATTGAAATAACCCAGCCACTATTACGGCAAGCAAGAACACATTATAATTGCCTAGTGAAACAATAGATGCCGCTACAATAGTAGACAGGCCTGCAGCAGGTCCTGAAACACCCAATTGAGCTCCGCTAATTAATGATACCACCACACCCCCAATTATACCAGACATTAACCCAGCGTATATTGGTGCCCCAGAAGCTAGGGCAATGCCCAAACAGAGTGGCAATGCAACTAAGAATACTGATAATCCAGCTCGCAGATCATGCTTCATCCACATTATTCGGTAAAACTTCAATGTTCGTTTCATAATTGCGATTTGCAATGAAGGTACAAATTTTAAAAAAGATGCTTTTGAGTGGATTTTGTGGAAAGTTCCAGTTCACTTAAATTTATAGGATGATATCAGCTACTCTTCGCAATCAATTTTTACTAAGAAAAGATATTACCTTTCTTAATTTCGGTTCATTTGGTGCATGTCCTAAACCCATATTCGACCGGTATCAGCAATACCAATTAGAGCTGGAACAAGGCCCAGTTCAGTTTATTGTAAAAACAGGTTTAGATTATCTACTGCAATCCCGTATAGCTTTAGGCAATTATTTAAACTGCCCCGCAGATGATGTTGTACTGGTAACCAATCCATCTTATGCAGTAAACCTCATTGCGAAAAGCTTACCCCTTAATAAAGGAGATGAAATTCTTACCACAGATTTGGAATATGGCGCATGTGATAGAACCTTAAATTATTATTGCGAAAAAGCAGGAGCTAAATATATCCGTCAACCTATATCATTACCTATTCTTTCTAAAGAACAGTTTATTGAAGATTTTTTTAAAGGCTTGACTGCTAAAACAAAAATGATTTTTATCAGTCATATTACTAGTTCAACCGGGCTTAGATTTCCAGTTGAAGAAATTTGTGCTATAGCAAAATCAAAGGGGTTGATTACTTTTATTGATGGAGCCCATGCACCTGGACAGTTACCATTAAACTTAAGTACTTTAAATGCAGATATTTATACTGGTGCATGTCATAAATGGATGATGGCTCCAAAAGGTTGCACTTTTTTATATGTTAACCCAAGCCTACAAGATCAATTTGATCCACTGGTAATTAGCTGGGGATTTAATAGTACTACGCCATCTCATTCCCGTTTTTTAGATTACCATCAAACACAGGGTACCAGAGATTTTTCTGCCTTTTGTACGCTTCCAACAGTTATCCAATTTATGGAAGAAAATAACTGGCCTTCAGTTGCAAAAGAATGTAGAGAATTGGTAAAATCCAATGTTAAGCATTTCTGCAATTTATTAAATGCTGCACCCTTGGCTCCTATTACCGATGATTTTATACTGCAATTATGTAGCATCCCTATTAATTCACCAGAACCAGAAGTATTAAAAGAAGTACTTTTTAATCAATACAAAATTGAAATTCCAGTGATGCGGCATGCAGATAAAGTATATCTGAGGTATTCTATTCAAGCATTTAATACTCAAGCTGATTTGGATATTTTATCAAATGCATTAACAGATATTATACATACCACTAACTTGATAAAGCTTTAGGTGTTTAAAGGGTACTAATATACAGGTCCTCTACTTTTTTTCTGGCCCAAGGCGTTTTGCGTAAAAAAGTGAGACTCGATTTAATACTAGGGTTAGATTTGAAACAATTAATATTGATCATCCTAGCCAGATCTTCCCAGCCAAAATGGTGTACTAAATAGGTTAAAATCACTTCAAGTGTTTTACCGTGTAATGGATCATTGGATACATTCGGTTCCATTTTGTGAAGATAGTATTATCTTCATCATCATGTATATAGCTATCATAATTGGTTGCTTAATTGTATTAATGCTGTTGATTGCATGGATAAAGCTCCATCCATTTTTGGCATTTATTTTGGTTGCACTTTTAGCTGGTTGGTGGTTAGGCTTACCTGTAAATTTATTAATGGTTTCTATAAAAACAGGCATTGGTGGCCTAATGGGTGATTTACTACTCACCATTGGGTTAGGTGCCATGTTAGGAAAGCTAATTGCCGAAACAGGTGCGGCCCAGCAAATTGCTCAAAGTCTTATTCAACTATTTGGAGAGAAGCATTTACAATGGGCCATGATGCTTACAGGATTTGTAGTGGGCATCCCCTTATTTTATAATGTTGGATTTATTTTATTGGTACCCTTGGTATTCTCCATCACTTATAATAGCAAACTACCCATTGTTTACACTGCCATCCCTATGCTAGCAGCCCTTTCTGTAACGCATGGTTTTTTGCCTCCGCATCCATCACCATTGGCCATTTCCGCACAATTAAATGCCAATACAGGAACAGTTTTATTATATGGTTTGCTCATTGCAATTCCTACCGTAATTATTGCAGGGCCTTTATTTGCTACAACTTTAAAAAAAATGGAGGCAAAACCCTTATCCATTTTTGAGCCCAAGCAAATTGCAACTGAATTATTACCAGGTAAATTCAATAGTTTTTTTAGCGCATTATTACCAGCCATATTGATGATTGTTTTTGCATTATTTCAGTTTAATGAAGTATCTACGGGAACCATGTTGAAGTTTTGGAGTGACCCTTCAATTGTACTTTTACTTTCATTAACTTTTGCAACTATTAGTTTAGGAATAGCCAATAAATATTCAGTAAAATCAATCATGCAATTTTTTAGTGATGCTATTCAAGAAATTGCTCCTATTTTATTAATCATTGCAGGCGCGGGTGCATTAAAACAAGTACTTACAGATAGTGGAATTAGCAAACAAATTGCCCAAAGCATAGAACATATAGCCATCCACCCCCTTATTTTGGGTTGGCTTATTGCAGCGATTATTAGAGTATGTATTGGCTCTGCAACCGTTGCAGCTTTAACGGCAGCAGGTATTATGGCACCAGTATTACTTAGCATCCCATTTAATCCCAACCTTATGGTTTTAGCAATTGGAGCCGGCAGTTTGATGTTTTCTCATATCAATGATTCAGGTTTTTGGATGTTCAAGTCTTATTTTAACTTATCCATTAAAGACACCCTTAAATCATGGTCTGTGATGGAAACAATTGTTTCAATAATTGGGTTATTGGGAGTACTGGCATTAAATAGCCTACTTTAATATTTATTTCCAATTGATATGTATTTGCTTTTGATCAGGATCAGATTTTAAGATAACACCATGTGCTCCAAAATAATCCCTTTGTGCCTGTATTAAATTCATTGGAGCATCTTTAGAACTATAGGCATTCAAATAATTCAATGCTGTTGCAAAAACAGGAATTGACAAGCCATTTATCATAGATGCGGATGTTAAATTGGCTAGTGCCAATTTATGCTCTTTGATAGTATTTTGTAACGCTGGCAAATTGAGCAATGCAAATTCATTAAGCGGCATTAAAGCAAGTTGCTCCATAAAATCAGAACGGATGATACAGCCGTTTGTCCAAATTGCGGCCAATTTTTGAAGGTCTATTTTCCAATGATATGTTTTGCAGGCTTCCTTAATCATAGCAAAACCCTGATGATGATTCACTATCCTTGCCAATTGATACGCATTGGCAATTTGTTGTAGCGATTCATCCTTGAATTCCGAAACCAATAAAGCATCCAATTGTTTTTTTGAAAAAGAATGGTCAGTTGAATTTTGAAGTTCTGTGTTTTTTTCTTCAGCTGATTGATACCTTGCAAATAAAGCCGCAGTGAGCATATCAGCAGGCGTACCCAATAATGCGGCAGTTTGTGTAGCCCAACTTCCTGTGCCTTTACTAATAGCCACATTTAAAATATCATCAATTACCCAATGTTGCCCTTCCTTTTTTTGAAGTATCTGAATGGTAATTTCTAATAAATAGCTTCTTAAAAAACCTGTATTCCATTGGCTAAATATGCCTGCGATTTCATCTGGTTGGTTACCCAATCCATTCCTCAACATAAAATACAATTCTGCCAATAATTGCATTTCGGCATATTCAATACCATTATGAACCATTTTTACAAAATGTCCGGCTCCACCTTCTCCAATATAATTACAACAGGCATTCCCATCAGCGCTTTTAGCTGCGATTGCTGTTAGCAAATGTTCAACTTGCAGATATATTTCTTTCTTGCCTCCTGGCATAATTGAAGGGCCTTTTAAAGCACCTTCTTCCCCTCCTGAAACCCCTGCACCAATCAAATGCAATCCGTATTCTGCCAACGCATTCATTCTTCTAGAAGTATCTAAATAATGGGAATTCCCACAATCAATGATGATATCTCCCTTACTCAATAAAGGTTTTAAAGCATCAATTAATTCGTCCACGGGTTTACCTGCGTTCACCATTAAAATTATTTTTCTTGGCAGGGCAAGCGATTGAACAAAAGCTGCAAGTTGATCAAACGGCTTTGCATCTTTTAAAATGGGGTTATCCTTAATTAAATCAAGCGCAATATTTTCTTCTTTCCCGGCAAGGTGACGATTAAAAATAGAGATTGAGATAGATTGAGCAGCAAAATTCATTGCCAAACTCTTACCCATAACACCTAAACCAATAACTCCTAATTCACTTAAAGAAATCTGTTGCATAATCAATTCAATTTGTTTCAATTTGTTTGGTAGGATGTTGATTTACAGAAATAGTTATAGCATTTTTTGGCTTTTCTAAAATATCAAATTGAGATTGCAGCAAACCAGCAGGCATATAATGATCAGCCCTTTTAATCAGGCGATCATAAATAGTATTGTAATCACCATCCAAATAAATCCATTCAACCGATTTGATATTTGCAGATAAAATAACCCGATAAATTTCTTTTAAAGCGGAACAGGCAATTACAGCACCATTTAAACCAGCATTCGTTGTAGCAGTTGCATGAATTGCTTGCAGCCAAGGCAATCTATCTGCATCATGTAACGGAATACCAGCTTCCATCTTAACCTTATTGGCTGGCGGATGAAAATCGTCTCCATCAAAAAAAGGCAAGCTCAGATTTAAAGCAAGTGATTGTCCGATAGTAGTTTTACCCGAACCCGCTACACCCATTATATAAATGATGCTGGCCATTACATTGTATCCGCAGTAGGACCATACATACCAGGAACTGGAACATTTATCAATCGTAGATAAACAGTTAATTGTGCTCTATGATGATATAAATGATTTAAACACCAGGTACGAACCACCTGCTCTTTAGGTAGTGTAAAATAAATAATTTCCCCATTGCGCATAGTCCAAGGTTTGGCAAATGCTTCATCAGGTGTATTGCTTAAAATTTGTTCTGCTTTTACAAGCAATTCATCATGCCATGCAACTATATCTTCGGTAGAATGATATTGTTTTGGCGCACCCATATCTTTAGAAAAATCCAATTCATCCTGAACCAAACACTCTTTCCACCAACCATTGATTTCAGCAACATGGCTTGCCAATGCTTTCAATGACATTGATTTTTCGTGCGGCTTAAAATCGGCCTTGTCAAAAGGAACCGCTGCTAATAATATTTTAGTATTAGCACTTTCTTGCTTTAATTCTTCCCAAAACTTGCTAGCGATATTCATTTGTATTTTTTTTATTTAGAAAGATGAATATACACTTTCTTTGCTTATTCTATGGCACTATTCATTGCATCTCTTAACTCTGGCAGCAACGGCAATTGCTACTACATTGGCAACCAAAACGAAGCAGTATTGATAGATGCCGGAATCTCTTGTAGGGAAATTGAAATCAGGATGAAACAAAGAGGCTTATCAATGAAAAATATCAAAGCCATTTTTGTTTCACATGAACATACAGATCATATTAAAGGGGTTTCTACGCTAGCACATAAGTATACCATTCCTGTTTATATCACTGCCGAAACTGCTAAACACGGACCCCGATTAATTAAACATTTATCTAATCCTTTTTTTGCCAATGAATCTATAAGCATTGGAGACTTAATGGTTGTTCCTTTTACTAAAGAACACGATGCTGTAGACCCACATAGTTTTGTAGTAAGTTTCAATGGAATCACTGTAGGAATCATCACCGATATAGGCATCGCTTGTGATCAGGTAAAACACTATTTCAAACAATGCCATGCTGTATTTTTAGAATCCAATTATGATGAAACATTATTAGAAACAGGCAGGTACTCCCTATTGTTAAAAAACAGAATTCGGGGCGGGAAGGGTCATATTTCTAATAGGGAAGCATTGGATTTATTCAATAACCATCGGTCTCCCCATCTTACCCACTTATTATTGTCGCACCTTTCCAAAGAAAATAATTCTCCAGAAATAGCTATGCAGCTTTTTCAACCTTCAGCAGGAAAGGTTCAAATTATGGTAGCATCTAGATACGAAGCCAGTGAAGTATTTAAAATAAGTACTGAAAAAGTATCTGTTTTGAAGGTAGCCAACCCAAAAACAAGGCAGTTTCGGCTATTTGAATAATACACCAAGTACCCACTTCTATTGTTTTATCTCATTTTTTTGGTAAATTGTTACTGAACCAAACCTGTACGCTATGAAACATTATCACATCGTTTCTAGAATAGCTATTTATTTGCTATCAGTAGTGCTCATTATTTTTGGGATTTTTCACTTCTTATACCCCCGCGATTTATTTGTTTATGTACCCGTTTTTATGGTTGGGGGAATCCTATACGCCTACATAGTTGGCGCATTGTTTATTATTGTAGGGCTTTCCTTTTTAACCAACCAATATGTAAAGTTTACCAGTTATTTATTGGTAGCATTGATGTTGATCTTTATTCTATCTATCCATGTACCTAATTACTTAAACGCAGGTACAAGAGACATGAAGATTGCAGCCCTGATTAATATATTAAAAGATGCTGCCATTATGGGCTTTGTTTTGCACATAGCAGCAGGGGCTCATCACCAACACTTGCATTTTGAAGAAAGCGATTAAATAAGTTTATTGCTTTTCATCATATGCTTAATCTATACGGTAATTTTTTTACGCGTATCAGTACTATATTTGACTTATAAGTGCAAAGATGATTATGAAAAAAATACTATTTACCCTTTTGTTTGCTTCAACTTGTTTATTAGCACTATCACAGGATAAGCTACCCTATAAGCTTTATGATTCAGAAGGCAAAAAAGTGAGCTATAAGAAGATGCTTAAAGTGTTAAAAGAAAAAGATATTGTACTTTTTGGAGAATACCACAATAATGCAATTGCACACTGGATGCAATTGGTTGTTACTAAAGATTTAAAAAACTACCGAAACCTGATACTGGGCGCAGAAATGTTTGAAGCAGATAATCAAGCAGCTTTAAATAATTATTTGGCAGGAAAAATAAGCGCCAAGGGGCTTGATTCCAATACAAGACTTTGGAAAAACTATCCCACTGACTATGCCCCACTAGTTAATTTTGCAAAATCAGAAAAGATACCCTTTATAGCTACCAATATTCCCCGCAAATATGCATCGTTGGTTTCAAGGGGTGGATTTGGAAAATTAGACAGTTTAACAGCTGAAGAAAAAAGTTGGATGGCTCCTTTACCAATGGATTATGATGCCAACTTACCTGGGTATGTAAAAATGATGGAAATGATGGCAGGGCATGGAAGTGCAAATATGCCTAAAGCACAAGCCAGTAAAGATGCAACCATGGCCTATTTTATTTTGAAAAATTATCAAGCAGGAATGTTGTTTATCCATTACAACGGATCATTTCATTCTGATAATTTTGACGGAATTAACTGGTACTTGAAAAAAGCCCAGCCTAATTTGAAATACGGAACAATTACCACAGTAAGCCAAAAAGATATCAATAGCCTAATGCCCGAAAATAAAGGCAAAGCCAATTTCATTCTATGTGTTGATGAAGATATGACCAATACTTATTGATACAATAAGTACTTCTTACGCATTTCTTTATATTGACCTAACCCTGGTTCCCAGGAAGTATAAATTTCATCAGCCGATTTACCTGCTGCAAGTTGTTGGCGAAATAAATCATTCCCAATAAGGTAATTAATATTGCCAATTTCCTTGCTTTGGCTTTTATCGAAGAATTTATCTTTTTCTGGAAACTGATTATACAAATCGATCATCCATTGTATATGAATTCTCTTTGTTTTTCTAAGCTCAGCAACATCATAATTACGTAAATCTAGCCCATAACACTCTTTGTTCATGTGCAGCGGCGTTTCGCTCATCCCAGGTATACTAGTTGGTGTAAATGAAAATGAATAAATGCCTTTATACAATGGGCTACCAAAAACGGTAAATGGAAACTGTGTACCTCGTCCATGATTCAACACAGTACCTTCAAATAAACAGGTTGTAGGATAGAGTAAAATACTTTGCTGTGTATTTAAATTAGGCGATGGCTTTACAGGTAAGGTATAAAGCAAATCATGAGTGTAATTGGCCACTTTGATGATCTTCAAAGAACATTTTAATTGATTGGGTAACCATCCTTCCCCATTAATCATTTGTGCAAATTCTGCAATGGTCATGCCATGTGCAATGGGTATGGGAAACATTCCAATTCCCGACTTGTATTTCATGTCTAAAATAGGCCCATCTACTAAATAACCATTTGGATTTGGGCGATCCAGCACCAACAACTCTTTGCCATTTTCCGCACAGGCTTCCATTACATGGGCTAATACATTTATATAGGTATAGAATCTGCAGCCCACATCTTGTATATCAAAAATCATTAAATCTATATCGGCCATATCTTCCTTAGATGGCTTTCGCTTTGAACCGTATAAGGAGATTACTTTAACTCCAGTTGTAGGATCATTTTCATCTGCTACTTTAACACCCGCACTTGCTTTTCCTCTAAAACCATGTTCAGGACCAAAAACTTTTACAATATTGATGCCCCTAGATAACATACTATCTACAAAATGCTTGTTCCCAACAATTGTAGTAGGATTGGCCAATAAGCCAATTCTTTTCCCTTTAAGATATTGAATGTACAGATTGGTTTGATCAGCACCTGTAATGATGGGTATTTCTTTGGCCCAAATAGGGCTACTATTCAAAAATAAAAACCCAACCACAACACAAAAAATTGGATTGACTAGGAACAATCGGGATGATTTTTTCATAAAGTAATATTACAAAACAAACACTTAATCCCAATGAATATTTGATGAAAATGGCTACAAATGAACCTTATATTCTTTCATTATTCCAGGCAATAAATCTGGTCGATAGTGAATATCGTGCTTCTTTTCTAGCATTTTAAAATCAGCTGAACTTGGACGATTGTTTTTGTCAAATAATGCAGCTAATTCTTTCAAGTATTTTTCATGACCACCTGGTAAACATATATCAATTGTTTTAGCTGGAACATCCCCACTATTCCAAAATGTATGCACCATTCCTCTAGGTCTTAAATGCCATCCACCAGCTGAAACTTTTGTAACCGTATTGCCTGTTAAAATGTGCACCGTACCTTCTAGTACCCTACATAATTCATCAAAATGATCGTGATAATGAGGCAAAGCACCTAATGCTCCTGGCGCAATGGTAATTTCTGCAAGTCCCGCTGTACCGCTACTTTGTTCACTAGATAATTTAAATTGAATATCCATTTGCCCTATTTTGCCTTTCGCTCCTTCCTCGGCAGATACATAAACGGGTTGAGCTTGGGTCTGATTGGTTTGCGCCTGTAGAAAACGGGTAGGCTCTAATCCAGCAACAACCGCCATTGCGGTTATTTGTTGTAACATACTACGTCTATTGATTGCAGTTTTCATTTGAATAATTTTTTCAAATATCCATTAGAAAAATACCAATAAATAGTACAAAAACGACAATCCTGATTAGCCCAAATGTGATTGCAAATGATATGGTGTAATTAAAATCAATTCCTCCAAAGACCCTGGATTCATTTTGGTGAATGTTTTAAAGTCTCTGATTAAGTGCATTTGGTCGTAATAGCCGCAGGAATGAGCTATACTAGTCCAAGTTAAAAAAGGGTTGATTTCTTTCATCCGATATGCTTTAGAAAACCGAATTAATTTAGCATACATTTTTGGAGGCACTCCAATTCGTTCTTTAAATTGTCTTTCCATTTGCCGCACACTTACAAACGCCATTGAAGCAAGTGTATCCATTGTTATATTTCCATCTTCCTTTAGCAAATAATGTATGGCATGATCTATTGGCAAAGCAGGTTTTAATAAATTAAACTGTTTAATTAAAAATTGATCAACCAATTTAGGTATCTCGTCATAAGAACTTGAAAATGTTAATTTTTCCAATAACAAATGAACAGATTCACCTAAAACAAAGCTTGCATCTATATCCGTATCTGTAAATTCAGACAAAGAAACTTTTAACAAACGATGCAATGCACCAGGATAAAAATTAATATAAAACATTAGATGATTGGAACTTAAAGCCAAATGCTTTGTTGAAATTTGAGTTCCTACAAATAAAGCTTTTGGTTTAATGACTACTTGATTCGTATTATTTTCATCAATTACTTTAAGAGGGTCATTTAAATAGAAATACAACGACTGTTGAGGAACAGGAGGAAAAGGTGCAACAATATCCGAAAGCCCATCTGTTCTGAATGCAGCAACAAGTGTGTATTCAGTTACAATTTGGCTTAGGCTGCCATGGGGATGATAGTGTTTAACAATCACATATTTAATTTTCCATATAAAATGTAGATTCAAAAACGCGAAATCTTTCATCTAGATTTTTCAATAGCTTTTTCTTTACATTTTCATCTTCTATAAAACTATACCGAATGCCATTGTATACAATGTTCTTTATATCACTATATGAAAACGCAGTATACTTTTTTGCCAATAATACATATTGCTCCGTTAGCGTTGTTCTTAATATACCTGCATCATCTGTACTTAGTACAATTGGCACCCCAAAGGATTTATACAATAAAATTGGATGACGACTGTCTTTTATATTTAAAATAAAAGCATTACTAGCT
>VIKJ01000070.1 GCA_008080615.1 Chitinophagaceae bacterium
TATTATAATCTCTACCAGTTCTACCTATTGATACAATATCAAATTTATTCTCTACAGTTGGTTTTTTTTCTACTAATGAATTATAATATTGAATATCAGGACCCCAAAAAAGTTCAAATGAAAGATCTTTTTTTACTACTGAGTTAATTTGATTTGCAATTACTGCACTTAAAGCGGGATATGCAAAATGTCCATTTAATGAAAAATACAAGCCAATTTTTTTAAAAAAAGTAAGGCGACCAACTAAAAAAGGATGATGAGCAATTGCAATTATGGGCTTATTAAAGAATTTAAAATAAGATAAGATTCCTAAAAGGGGAGTACAATCTTGACAAGGAGCATATATTAAATCGTACTGGTTTGATTTTAAGATTGCTCTAATTTGTAATTCAACATCTCCAAAATTACAAAGTGGAATTTTAGCAAGAAAATTAAAAAGTTTATAAATAAAAGAACTAGTATTTTTTTCTAAAATAATTAATTCATGACCACGCTCTTTAATTATGTTTAATCCATATAAGTGATGTGCTGGTTTTAATTTACACTCTACTTCATTAAGTACACGAGTAAAAGAATAGTTATTCAAAACTAAAATTCGCATTTACTAAAAGGTTTTTTGCTTTAAACCTAATACTTCGAAAAACATATCCCTATACTGTATTTGTAAATTTGCCCAAGAATAATGATCATTCACGAATTTTTTTCGACTCTCAATATCTAATTTTGAATTATTCGTAATAAGCGAAGATTCTAATTCTTTCAATACGTTATTTGAATCTAAATTATTAATTCGTGTTGCATAATCTTTTAGAACATATCTAGATTCAAAATAATCACAGGTTATTACTGGCAATCCTACAGATAATGCTTCTAATGAAGCCAACCCAAATGATTCTTTTGGAGAGAGTAGAATGAAAATATCAGATTGGTTTAAATAATTAAAAACTGCTTCTCTTTCTACTTTAGCTAAATAGTATCCATCTAAACCGAAATTCAACTTTAAACTGTTGATTATTTCTGGAGTATCTTTAGTAAACTCACCCAATATTACAGGAAAGTAATCTGCAGAATTTTTAGCTAATATTTCAACTAAAAGATCCATTCTTTTTATTTGCTTATCAATTAATCCAATACTAATAACAACTTTTTTTTGTTTTGCTTTTTTTCGAATATCAATACTATTTTCCGCAACATAAGTTACTTGATCAGTAATAAAATGTGGAATTATAAATTGTCTTTCTGCTGGATATCCTTCATTTAAAAGATTACCATAATAGATGTCTGTTATATGATGAACATAGTCTTTTTGAATATCGTAAAGGCCAGGTTTAACTTGACCGCCAGTATAAAGAACAAGTGAAAATTGCTTTTTAAAGAGTTTCCTAAACTTAAACAAATAACAATATAACTTATACTCACCTAAGTAGATTGCATTTGTATTTTGAAATAATAGTTTAAAACTTAAACTTAGAAAAAAAGTAACTAATTCTATTTCAGAAGTAAAATTTAAACCAAATAACCAATTAAAAATTCTATTATTCCTAGAAATGCAAAAGAGTTGTTTAGTCTTTATTTTTTTACTAATATAAGGTCCACCTGTATATAATTCAACTTGAAAATCATCATTTCCAAGTGTAAGCTTTTCCGCTAAATCAGCCATATACGTTTCAAAGCCTCTTTGAACAATACCCATACCTGTACAGACTAGTGTAAGCCTAGGCATTTCTAGAATTTACTTTATAAATATTTTCTAAACTTTGGGCTATAGAAATCCAAGAATATTTTTCAGCCAACCCTTCAATATTAATAGCAATTGGTGGCTTATTTATCATATCTCCTAATAAATCTATGAGATTCATGATCCAAGTATCTTTGTTTACCCCACCTTCAAAAACAAAACTCAAACTTTCACCAATAACTTTCAATTCACCAACACCAGAATAAAAAACAGGAATACCAGCAGTTAAATAATCAAAAAATTTAATTGGGAACCTGCTTCTATTAAAAAAACTATCTTCTAATGGCAATAATCCTAAATCTAATGTAGATGCTATATAACGAGCTTGCGTGGAATTTACCTCTCCTAAATAAATCATATTAGGTATAGAAAGTAATCCAGATTGCTCAATTTGTTCTTTCGCAGGGCCAACAATAATAAATTTAACTTGAACATATTGTTTTTCCACTATTTTAGCGGCATCAATTATCCAATCTAATTCTGCAGCAGTTTTACCTATGTATCCTACATAAAAAAGCCCGCTTTCTTTTTTATAATATTCGTGAATATCTTTAAAATTTATTGAATTTGTTTGCCAAAAACCGTTATAAAGTATTGTAGATTTAGAATGTTCTTTTAGCCTCTTTTGCAAAAAAGTAGAACATACTGTTGTAAAATTAGCAATGAGAGGAATTTTTGTTTCTAAAATTTGTACAAGTTTATGTGTGTATTTATCTCTTAAACTTACTGGATTGATAAATATTCCACCAACCCATAAATCGTCCCAATCATAAATATAAAGTCCCTTTCTTCTTAGCTTTAAAAAATACCATGGAATAAATGCTTGAAGAAATGGCTGAAACAAATGATACGCATCATAAACTCCTTCAATTTTTTGTATAGACCTATATAATGCAGTAAATGGGTCTGATGGATTTCCAAAAATTCTACTTGAAATTAAGGAAGGAGTAATTATATACCTAATATTATCGCGGTATTCAATTCTCTTTTTTGCTTTGTAATTAAAGTCACCCGCATAAACATCAACCTCATGTCCGGAAAGTACAAGCGCTTTAGCCAAATTATGCCATCGAAAATAAGTGCCTGCCTCATGACAGTATTGAACAAAAAAAGCTATTCTCACTAATTGATTTGGGAAATATGATCAAGATTGTTCCGTCCGTAATCTAAGATTTCTTCTAAAATTTGGTAGGCGGAAATTGTAGGTTTCCAATTCCAGTGGAGATTGGCAATTGAGTAATCGGTAGAATAATAAGGGATATCGAATGTTCTGCCTTCAATAACAGAACCAATCTTCTTATCTTTTTGAATATTTAAACTACAAAAATGATTTAATTCAGATAAGCTTAAAGTATTCTCAATTCCACCGCCCAAGTTAATCACTTTAGGAGCAGTCTCAATGGGTGAATAAATTTGTTGTTGAATTATAGTGTAAATATCAAAGGGATGAATTAAATCTCTAGCCTGCAAACCTTCCCCGCCAAAGCCTATAAAAGATAGAGGCTTATTTAGTAAATATTGATAAATCCAAAAAGAGAAAATTCCTTGGTCAATTTTACCAAATTGCCCAGGACCTGCTATTACTCCACAACGATTAATCCAAACGGGAAAACCAAAAGTATAATGGTATTCCAGTGCCATGATTTCACTTGATAATTTAGTAGCACCATATAATGAGATAGGTGCTACAGTACTAAAATGCTCTGCAACACCATTTTTGGAAAAACCAGTAGGAAAGCTTGTACTTTCAGGAATTACAAAACTTTTATCTTTTTTTATGAATCGTATTGAATTTAATTCATTAATACTATACACCCTGCTAGTGCTTAGCATAATAAATCCTGCATTGTCTCGCTTGCATTTTTCAAGCAAGTAAAAAGTACCAACTAAATTATTATTGATTAAATCTAAACTACCCCCAATTAAACCAGCTAACACAGATGGTTCAGCCGCACAATCAATAATCCAATCGACTTTGGGTAGTTTATCAATATCAGCTTGTACACTAATATCACCTTTAACGAACGTACAATTGAATTTTTCAAGTATACTTATATTAGTTTCACTTCCCTTTCTACTCAAGTTATCTATACCCAATAACTCTACTTCAGTATTACCAAGCCTTAAATATTCTACAATTTTACTGCCTACAAAACCAGCAGCACCAGTAATTAGAATTTTCAATTTCTTATACTTTTTTTGCCACTATCACACAATGTGAACCAATATTTTTATCAATCCCGAATACACTTTCATACAAAGAACTTAAAATTCTTATGCCACGCTGAATCCAAAATTGCAACCTAACTTTCGAAGAATTTTCATCCCAGTAATAATTTCCAACATATCCCATATAAGAAATTTCAAAGCCATTTTTAATTAATATTGAACGCCATTTATTAATGCTCATAGAAGGAAGATGGTGCTTTGTCCTATTGGTAAGGTCTGTAAGGGTATGAAATAAATACTGAAGTCCACTTCGAAAATTAGGTGTTGAAACAAATATAAAGCCACCAGGTTCAACCATATCAGCATGTTTGGTCAACATCTTATCAAAATTAACAAAATGTTCAATAAAGCCAAATGAACATACTATACTGAATTTTTTTTGAGTACTAAATTTTTCAAAATCCGCCATCCAGAATTCGTCAGCACGAAATCCATTTTCAATTAATTGCGATTTTAAATTATTAACATTATCAATAAAATCAAGTCCATTCAATATCAATCCTTTTGTACCAAAGTATGCCAAAAATCTACCAGGACAGCATCCAATTTCAATGACAGAACTTAACTTCTTATCATTTGGATTACTAATTATATATTTATCTGCAACTTCAGAAAGTAATTTATAATCGATTGCATCATCATTTACTACTAATGATCCGCCATGATAAGACTCATTCCAATGATTCACATCTGTCAGGTTCATAATTTATACATTTAAAAATAAACGAGAAAACCAACCAATGGCAATTTGTTTTTCTTGCCCTAAAAAATATCTCCATCGGAAATAATATGCTGAAAATCTTATTCTATGGTGATTTAAAATTTGACCATATTTACTATTCTGCTTAGGATAACTACAATAAGGAAGCATTTTAAATTCATTATCTATCCTATATTTTGGTAGTTTGAAATGGTTTCCAAACTGAGAAGGGCATCTAAATAAATCTAATTGATATTTTTTTGCTAACAAAGAAACTATTGTCTGATCATGAATATGTCCAAAAAAATTATCAAAATTTTCTTTACCAGATAAATTTGGAGTATCTGTTAGAATTTGCTCATTACAGCAATATGCAAGCCACTCTCTAACAAATTTAAGTGAGGTCTCAGTTTTACGATAAATCTGAAAACAAGCATCTGTTTGAGCTGCATCCCAATACTCTGAACTATCTGCACCCATTAGTATAAAAGCATCTCTCTTTGTCCAATACTTACATTTATTCATTTCAATGTAAATATTCTCCTCATTTACTTTAAACCCACTAGTTCTATTAAAATATCCTGATCCTTGGTAATTTTCAAAAAGCAGAATGCCTGAATTTTGGCTTCTTACGAGCTCAATTAATGGACTTAAACTATCAATGATATCAAGACCTGAATCGCAATAAATCAGTATATCATTCTCATGTAATTTATTTAAATGTTGTAGAATATAATATGGTTTCCATAACCAATAACCAGCTCCTCTTTTTTGATCCGTAATATTTTTATATTTTAAATAAAAATCTGTTTTAGAAAAATCATTCATTGTATAAGCATGAGAATGATCTATTCGATATTTTTTTGCAGACATTAGTAAAGTATGCCTAGCGTAATAAAAAGCAGGTGTTGAAAATGTAACTAGGCTAACAGACATTAAAGTAATTCTTTTTGAATTGTTTCCCTTTTAGATATGACCAACGTGTTAGCAGGTATAGATTTAAAAATAATATTACCCGCCCCAATAATCACGTTGTCTCCAATAACTACATTTGGAAGGATAATGGTATTACTCCCTATCCAGCAATTATCACCAATTATAATCTGGCCAATTTTCATTGGTTGATCCTTATAGAGAATATCAGGAATTTCATATCCATGATTGTGATCATAAAGTCGTACGCCCTCGCCAAATATTGTATTCTTGCCGATCAATATTTTCCCAAGACAATTTATTGAACAATAATTATTGAAAAAAACATTGTCCCCAATATTCAATTCAGCTTTATCAGAACAAATAATACTGCAATATTCTCTGAAAAAAACATTTGTACCAAAAACGACATTAACGAGACCAGATAAAATTTGAATTGTTGAATATTTTCCAAATTTGAAAGAATCACCAAATGTAATTTCCTTAGCCCATCTATATTTATAATACGCTAAGTTCAAATTAGCAGTCCACGCTTGATAACGTAAATAAATTCCAAAGAAAACTCTATTAAAAATACTTAGCACTCTGCATGTTGATTTAACTTAATCGATTCTTCCAACTTTCAACAATTTGTCTGACTGTTTCATCAAGACTTATTGTAATTTTCCAATTGGGATAATCTGTTTTCATTTTCCTCAAATCACTATAATAACAAATATGTTATCTATATATTCATAATTCTGAACCTGGCCGGTATATTTCTCGGCAATTTTGAAAGCTTCTAAAATTGAGCAGGTGTTATCCTTTCCACCACCCAGATTATACACTTCGCCAGTTCTTGGATTATTGATAAATTCTTCCATGAACCTTACGATATCATAACTGTGAATATTATCGCGTACTTGTTTCCCTTTATAGCCATACACAAAATACTTGTTCCCTTCCAAATTACATTTTATCAAGTAACTCAGAAACCCATGCAATTCAACACCGGAATGATTTGGACCAGTTAAACAACCACCTCTTAAACAAACCGTTTTCATTCCAAAATAACGACCATATTCTTGAACCATTATATCGGCAGCAACCTTACTTGCACCAAATAAAGAATGTTTACTTTGATCGATGGTGAATGATTCACTGATACCATTTTCATAAGCTGGGTCAGCATAGTCCCAACGGCTATCAAGTTCTTTAAGCAACACTCTGTTAGGAGCATCTCCATACACCTTATTAGTACTCATGTGTATGAACGGTGATTCTGGGCAAAATTGTTTTGCAGCTTCCAATAAGTTTAATGTACCAACTGCATTTGTATCAAAATCATCAAATGGTATAGATGCAGCTTTGTCATGACTGGGTTGAGCAGCCGCATGAACAATAACATTTGGTTTAATCGTCTTTAACAATTGTGCAATTTCTACCCGGTTACGAATATCAATTTCATGATGAACAAAATTTGGTAAACTTTTTTCTAATCTAGATTGATTCCAACGAGAACCAAACCAGAAGAACCCGTAACTAATATTTTTTTCAATTTTTAATTATTAATTATTTAAAATTTCTAATTTTCCAATTAGAGATTTTTCTAGCAGTTTTTGTAATTCTTGATGTATCAAAATGTCTTAGTCTGTCAAAATTTTTAAAATCTTCTTCTAAAAATTTAAACTCATTGCTAAATAATTCATTTCTATCTTTAAGTGAAATTATACTACTAGAGGAACTACCTTTCATATAAAATGAAGTAACTGTTACATCTATTTGTTTAAAACTAGCTTTAGATAAAAAGCAATTAACAAAGAATGCCCAATCTGAAATTATTCTATAATGCTCGTAAAAACCGCCAAGCTTTTCTAATAATACTCTTTTTGTAAAAGTGGCAGGATGAGGAATAAAGGAATGCTGGAAATAGTAAAGCGAAATAGGTTCTTCAAATTTTGAAATCCAACTTTGCTTTTCATCAAAAGCAAATAAATTTCCAAAATATATATCAAAATTAGATTTTTCCATTTTTATAACAACCTCAGCAATAACATCGTGATTGTATAAATAATCTCCCGAATTTAAGAAAAGACAATATTCACCAGTAGCATTCATCCATCCTTTATTCATTGCATGATAAATCCCATTATCTTTTTCAGAAATAAAACAGTCAATATGAGAATCATACTGTTCAATTAACTCTTTAGATCCATCAGTACTACCACCATCAATGACGATGTATTCAATATTATTATAAGTCTGATTAATAACTGAATCAATAGTTTTCTTTATTTGAGAAAAATTATTAAATACAACAGTAATAATTGAAATTTTCAAGATAATAATTGATTTTTTCTATTTGATAATATTATATCTGTAAAATTTAATGTAGAATCAATTTCAAATCCATCAATACTATTAGTAGAATTTAAAATTAACCAATCTCTAAAATAAAGTTCCTGAGAAGTTCTAATGGCATCATAAGACAGCCATCTATTCTCAAGTACAGAATATTTCGGCCAAAAAAGATCTATAGTTTCTTTATCAATTATTATAAACAGCTTCGATATTAATTCTAAACTTTTATTAATATCCCATGACCAATCAACACCTAATTTATCTAAATAGTTGGTGACTAAATATACTTCACATATTCTTTCTTTAGAAAATGACATAATATTCTTAGGATCTACGGTTATTGTGTGCCTCGAATCTAATGTACATTCCCAGAAATTTAACATATCAGAAATTTCGCCAAATATCATCATATCGGAAACACTATACAAACGATATTTGAAGGTATTGAAACTTAAGGCAATAAGTCGAGCCTGTTGAATTTCTTTATTTACAGGTGGAAAAACATCGAGTAAATTGAGTAAATATTCTTCTATGTTCGGAGCATACATTCTTTGATCAGTTCGAGTTTTCATTACATATTTTGCTCCCAATTGTTTTGCTTTAAGAATTCCTGACAATGAAGAAACTATTTGGTAATTGATATTCCCAATGCCTGCATTCGCAGGTTTTTTATTCAAAATAAGATGTATAAAATCATTATCATAAAAAGCTTCAGGAATATTTTGATCTTCCCAGGTAGACAGTATTATTATTGCTTGTTTAAAATGTTTACGATACAGATCAATAGTGTTTTTTGTAAAATCATTCTCAAATACAATTGGCCCTTGAATAACTATAGCTGTTAAAGGTATTTTTTTGAAATTATCAGAGTATGTATTTAACGAGTTTGTTGAAATAGGTCTTTGATGATATGTTGTATAGCTATTAGATATTTTTTCACTTTTTCTAAGTAATAATTGGATAAAATAATTTACTTCATCCTTTTTGTTTAACCCATTTATTATGAGACGAAAGCAAAAGCTCTTTATTTTTTTTATAGCCAATAAAAAGAATTGAGGAATGGCATTAAACATATTCATTATTATGAACGTAATTTTTTAAAAAATTTTATTAGCGAAATATTTTTAAAGTAAATAAAATTCAAGTGATTACAATTAAGTAACAACCAAATATAGATTTTCGATGGTTTTATCTCTTTTAAAATTTTTTTTTGATATTCTAGTAGGTAATAATACTCCAATTTGTCGCCAGAAGTATATTTACCATTCTTGAATACTTTTTGATGATAGACTGAATTATATGAAATGTGGACAGCTAAGCTTTCTTCTAAAAAACAAAATGCCAAATTGTTCAAGTTCTTATGCTTATTAATTGGAACCTCATCAAAATTATCTACAAATAAATCTTTATTATTAATTATATTAAAGTAAGTAGTATAGTTAATCACAAAGAAACTGTTGCAGAAATAACGGTTATTAACATAAGCAAACTCATTTTTAGAAATATTCGAAATAAACTGTTTAAAATTAAGTAAAATAGAATCATTAATTAATTCTGAATATTGAATACTAGTTCTCACTGGATGTATACCTTTATAGTCGTAGTTTAACTGATTTATTTCTTCCCAGTATTTATTCTCATTCCATTGTCCATCGAATGAACGAATTTTACTATTAATTACTTTATAATCATTCCCCCATATTTGCTCAGGGATTGAATCATTTGCCAATAATTTATTTATTTGATCATAAAAGGACTTATCAAATAGTTGTTTAGCAAAGTAATTCCAGCTAGGAATGCCAGTGGAAAGATTAAGCGTTGTAAGTAAAGCATTCCCACTTTCTATAACGGTTTCGGAATTTTGTAATATTTTGTATAAACTATCTGAAGAAACAAGAATATCCTCATCGCATTTAACAAAATATTTGAAATCAGTGGTTGAATATGTTTTAAATATCTTATCCAATTTCAACATATATGTAACTGGGCTTTTAAGAATTTCAAAATCAATACCTGAAAATAATACCTTTTTTAAAAGCCAATATCGTAATGAATATTTCTCAGAAGTAGCTAAAACTATTTTGCATTGTGATTTTAAGACAGGGTATTTTCTAAGTGCTAAAAGAACATACAATAGTGTTGTAATGGAAAATTCTATTTTTCGGTATTGCAGTATGCAAAATAAATATTGTTTTTTATACACCTTATTATTAATTTCCAATCAAATATTTATTTAAATCCTCTGGAGTACCCAAACCATGCATTTCTTCAAATTTAATATTATAAATGCCAATTTTTTTACACTCAGCAATTGTATAATTATATACAGGACAAGTATAAAATTCATTATTTACTCGATCGTTATTAATGATCATATCAATAGCTCCATTTACAAAATCACTCCCTTTACAAAATAAGTAAATCCCTACTGTAGCATATTGAGAAATTGCTTTTTTTTCTTGTACATGTGTTACAAAACCTTTGTCATCTAATTTTGCAAATGACCATTTAGGATTTAATTCATAGTCGGTAAAAGTAAGTATTGACCCATCTAACTGCCTTTTCGTGCAATCATTTACAAAATCTTGAACAGATATATCAACTATTTGGTCGGAGTTGGCAATTAATAAAGGGTTACTATCATTTATATATTTTCGTGCATATAAAACAGTGCAAGCTGTACCTTCTGTTAGTTTATCTATTGGAATAAAAACTGCATTATAGTTTTGTAAAATATTTTGAACAGTAACTGCTTCCTTTTCCAAATGATCCTTTCTGCCAATTAATATATAACGTGCATTTTCACAAGCTAAATTTTCCATTACCCTTTCTATCATGGGTTTATTAAGAACATCAATAAAAGGTTTAGGTTTTGAATACCCTGCTTCAGAAAAACGGCTTCCTAAACCAGCCATAGGAATTACA
>VIKJ01000071.1 GCA_008080615.1 Chitinophagaceae bacterium
TCCAATGCAGCTAATCGAGCCTGCACATCTGCCTGCTTAACAGATATATTATTCTTAGCTGCATAGTCTACGCAACGCTGAAGGTTCCATTTATTGGCATTTCCCTGTGCATTCAATTGAGAAAAAAACAGGAAACAGCCAATGCCTATAATAAAAATTCTATTCATATAACAAAAATAGGTGCATTCTGTTACCCTCAATTAAAATTTAGACAGACGGAAACTTAAGCTACTCTTTTGCTCAAAAACTGTTATGAAAGGCGGAAATTGGTTGCTTTAAGCTTTTTTAAATCTTTGAGATACAAAATAGATGAGCATAAAAGCACCCAATACAATCACACCAATAAGCGCTGTTTTAGGGGTTTGAATGGCAATACTTACGCCTACAAAACAATAAGTAAGCATGAAAATGAGGGGAAGTAAGGGAAACAATTTCATTTTATAAATACCCGTTCCATCTAAATGTTTGGTTTGCTTGCGCAACTTAAATATAGTGGCACTGGAGGCAACCATTCCAAAACAATCTAAAAATATGGTGAAATTTAAAATGGCATCGAAGGTTTGAGCAAAGAAAAGTATCACCAAACAAGTAAGGGCAAATACAGTAAGGGAAACAACCAGTACCCCGTTTTTTTCATTTTGCTTGGAGAATATTTTAGGAATAGTGCCTTCATCACTCATAGCATACATCACCCTGGGATTACTCATTAATAATGCATTTACATAGGCAAGCACGCCAAAAAATAAGAAGAAGGAAAAAATAGCAGCGCCTTTTGCACCAAATACTTTTTCAATTACTACAAATGCAATTTCTTTTTCACCTTTCATTTGTTCAAATCCAATAATTTGGTAATAGCTAAAATTCACCAATAAATAAAGCACGATGATAATACCAATACCCATAAAAATTCCTTTGGGAATATTTTTAGCCGGGTTTTCTACCTCGCTGCCAAAATTGATGGTTTGTTGATACCCACCATACGTAAATGATACGGCTATTAAGCTATACCCCAAGCTCTGTAACCATCCCATTGAAGGTGTTGCAACAGCAGCAGTAGCAACAGTAGTAGCTTGTTCATAAGGAAAAAATAAAGCAGCAATCAATACTAAGATCATCCCTATTTTAATAACCATCAATATATTTTGTGCACGAGAGCTCATGCGAAGCCCTCTCAAATTGATCAAGTAAAACAAGATGATGGCTCCTGCACTCAACAATGCTTTGTGTACATCTGTCCATGGAGTACCCGGAAATAATTTAGCAATATATCCACTTCCAATAATGGCCACTACACTTAAGCTAGCTGCATTGCTTATGAGAATAATACAATTAATAGCAAATGCAATACTGGGATGGTAAGCATAAGAAAACACTTTATAATATCCTCCAGTAACAGGAAACCTACTCCCTATTTCTGCATAAGTTAATGCCCCACAGAGTGCAACAAATCCACCCATTAGCCAAGCAGCAAAATATACCGAAGGCGCAATAGCATGTTGTGCACTTGTTGCAGCAGACCTAAAAATGCCCATCCCAATTACCAGCCCTACAACAATCATGGTAAAACTGAAACGGTTCAATAGTTGGTTTCCTTTCATTTGCCTAAAATAGGTAAATAAGTTTAAGAAAATGCTGCATAGTAGCGATACAGCTGAATCAATTAAAGTGAAAAATAGTTATACAGATTCATGTTTATAAAATTAATACGGCAATCAATTCCCTCCCATTACATTTGCCTTGTACTTGGTTCACCTGCCTCAGGCAGATGATTAAAAGGGAAGTTCGGTATAATCCCGGCACTATCCCCGTAGCTGTAATTCCGCCGCCCATTTGCGGCCACTTTTGAGCAACTGCATCCACTGTTCCAGTAAAATTGGGATGGGAAGGAAGTTCAAAAGGCGGAGAGTCAGAAGACCTGCCAGATACAAACAAAGATTCAAGGCTTTCGGGTGAAAAGCATGGAATGTAAAATACTGCTGCAGCGGTAGTTTATTTTTCTCCGTTTTTTTATTTTCCTGGAAGCTCATTGTTCAATTTAAAAAACAACAACAATGAGCAAAAAATTAACGCTCTTCCTAACCTTGCTAGCAGGCACCAATTTGCTAGCACAAAAAGACAGTACTAGTACAAAAGTATTAGACGAAGTAGTAGTAACAGCCAATAAGCTGGAACAAAAACAAAGCAGTACGGGTAAAGTAATTACCATTATTGGAAAAGATCAGTTAGATAAAAGTGTAGGACGCACTGTTGCACAGGTGTTAAACGAAACAGCTGGCATTACCATTAATGGAGCGTACAATAATGCAGGTACCAATCAATCTGTATTTATGCGTGGCGCTGCAAGTGGAAGAACGCTGATATTAATGGATGGTATACCAGTGAGTGATCCATCTCAAATAAACAATGAATTTGATTTGAATTTGTTTAGCATTAACGATGTAGAACGCATTGAAATTTGCAGAGGTGCGCAAAGTACTGTTTATGGTAGCGATGCTATTGCGGGCGTAATCAATATCATTACTATCAAACCCAATGCTAATAAGGCGATTAATCTTAAAGCAACGGTATCAGCTGGTAATTTAGGTACGTTTAGAAACAGTGTTCAAGTATATGGAAAAGTAAAAAAACTAACTTATGCTGTACGCTCGGCACAAATCAATACCAATGGATTTAGCTCGGCATCAGACACAACAAGCATTAAAGGTTTTGATGATGATAATTATCATGGAAATGCCAGTAGTGCAAGTGCACAATATCAATTAAATGATCGCCTATCTGTAAAAGCATTTGGCATGTACAGTGCGTATAAAGCAGGTATTGACGCAGGCGTTTTTAGCGATGATAAAAATTATACCCTGCACAATAATGTACTCAATACCGGAACTGGTTTTCAATATAAATTGCCTAAGATAACCATTACAGGAAACTATCAGTTTAGCCAAACCAATCGCAACTATGAGCGAGACAGTGCAGACAAAGCAGTGTTCAGTTATTATTTACGCAATGCTTATTTTGCAAAAACGCAGTTTGCAGAATTGTATGCTACCCTACCCATTAATGCCAATATCCATTTACTGCAAGGCATTGAATATCGGTATGCCAACATGAACAACAATTATAATTCTGTAAGTGCATTTGGCCCTTTTAAAACAGGATTTAATGATACCAGCACAAGCCAATCCTCTGCATACACTTCTTTACAAATCAATAATAAAAAAGGATTTTTTACCGATTTGGGGGTTCGATTTAATCAACATTCCAAGTATGGCAACAATACCACTTTTACGTTCAATCCCTCATATACCGTATCGGAAACAATTCGCATTTTCGGAAGTATTGCTTCCGGATTTAAAGCACCATCCTTGTATCAGTTATTTGATCAATTCAGCGGCAGGCCCAATTTGCAACCAGAAAAAAGCACTACCTACGAAGCGGGTATTGCACATACCTTGAATGGATTTAGTAGTAGGTTGGTTGTATTTTACAGAAACATCAACAATGGTATAGATTACGACTATGTGCGTTCTAAGTATTTTAATTTTGTAAAACAAACTGTAATTGGGGTTGAATATGAAACCAGTACAAAGCTGAGTAACAACTTAGACTTCAGAGCCAATTTTAGTTTTCTTTCAATTAGCGATTCTACACAAAGCAGACAAAGTTTTAAAGACACAGGATATGTTTACGGATTAAGAAGACCCGGAATCAATATTAATGCGTCATTGAACTATCATCAAGGAAATTTCTTTGCTAGCGTAAGCACAAAATATGTTAGCAGTAGATATGATATTGGTGGATACAAGAAAGCAGATGTTTCAATGGCAGGATACCTTATTGTAAATGGATATGCAGAATACACAGTGAAACAAAAAATAAAACTATTTGCAGATGCACAAAATATAGGCAATCAAACATTTGTAGATTTAAGAGGATTTAATAGTATTCCTTTTATGATCAACACAGGAATCACCATCAATTTATAAGCATGAACCAATCACTGAAAGAAACACTTACGCATAAAATAAATAGTAAAACAAAACCGCTGGGTGCATTGGGCGTTTTAGAAAACATTGCGCTTCAAATTGGCTTGATTCAACAAACCACCAATCCATCTATTCAAAACCCTACCATTGTAGTGTTTGCAGCAGATCATGGGATTGCAGCAACAGGGCTGGTGAATCCCTATCCACAGGCGGTTACAGCGCAAATGGTACTTAATTTTATGAATAAGGGCGCTGCTATCAATGTATTTACCAAGTTAAATGAAATGGCACTTTATGTGGTAGATGCTGGTGTGAACTATGATTTTAGCCATTTGAATTTCAGTGATTGGTTTATTCATGCAAAACAGGGATTAGGCACAAAAAATTATCTGGAAGAAAATGCCATGAGTATGGTTGAAGTATCCAATACAATAAATAAGGGTAAAGAAATAGTACAATCCATAAACGCTAAAGGATGCAATTGCATTGGATTTGGAGAAATGGGTATTGGCAATACTTCTGCTGCTGCATTAATCATGAGTGCTATTACACAATTGAGTATTGAAGAATGCACTGGTTATGGAACAGGCGTAAATGAAGCACAACTAGAAACAAAAATGAATACCCTAAGCGTGGTGCATTTAAAACATCAACTGCAAGATTTACAAAACAATCCTTTCCAACTATTAAGTAAAGTGGGTGGTTTTGAAATAGCCATGATGATGGGCGCTTTTTTAGAAGCCTTTGAAAAAGGAATGGTGATTGTTGTAGATGGGTTCATTGCTACAGCTGCATTATTGTTAGCGCAACAAATAGAAAAAGACATTACCAGCCATTGCATATTTGCTCATACTAGTGGAGAAAAAGGACATGAAAAAATGTTGCAATATTTACAGGCAAAACCATTGCTCAATTTAGGTATGCGATTGGGAGAAGGCACAGGAGCAGCCATTGCGATGCCTATTATTCAATCGGCTGTTGCCTTTTTAAATGAGATGGCCAGTTTTGAAGAAGCCAATGTGAGTAATAAATAAATGAATAGTTGGGCGTTTGCGCATCTTCGGTTATCTTAATTTATTAAATTAATTCGTTATTGGCAATGCTTCAATATCAATGGACGCTTTTTAAAACAGCAGTGATGTTTTTAACTAGAATACCGGTGGGCAAGAATCTTCCGTATTCCCAAGAATTGTTACAAGCATCTGCACGCTATTTTACCTGGGTAGGTATATTGGTAGGCATTACAGGAGGAGTTTCGCTTTATTTAGCCAATCTAGTTTTTTCTCCCGCACTTAGTATTGCAGTATCTATGTTATCTACCATTTTATTAACGGGATCATTTCATGAAGATGGGCTGGCCGATTCCTGTGATGCATTTGGAGGTGGATGGACCAAAGAAAAGATTCTCACGATCATGAAAGACAGTAGGTTAGGCACATATGGAGTGGTAGGGCTTGTGGCGGCATTAGTGATTAAATTTTTATTGTTATTAGAATTGTTCAGCTATATTCCTGTTACAACCATTGCACTATTGATATTATGTGCGCATAGTTTTAGCAGGTTGATGGCAGTAAGCATTATGCAGCAATTAGCATATGTACAAGATATTGATGCTAGCAAAAGTAAACCCTTGGCTGATAGAGTTTTAAATACTAATGAGGGCTTGATATTGTTGAAGGGGTTTTTGATTCCTTTTATTTTTTTATATTATTGCAGTAATTTAAGCTTGGCGCCTTACTCCGTTGTTTATCTACTTCTGTCTTTAGTACCTGCAATGATTCTTCGATATTTTGCAGGTAATTATTTTAAAAAATGGATTGGTGGATATACAGGCGATTGTTTAGGAGCTACGCAACAGGTTTGTGAAATTGCATTTTATTTTGGAAGCATATTTTTATGGAAATTTATTTAATCAGACATACAACACCGTTAGTAGAAAAAGGAATTTGCTATGGGCAAACCGATTTAGACATAACAGATAGTTTTGAGGAAGAAGTGGATATGATTCGCCCACATATTCCCAGTAATAATATTAAAGTATATAGTAGCCCATTGCAGCGTTGCAAAAAACTAGCTGCTGCTTTATATCATCCCAATTTAGTAGAATGCCATGCCGATTTGATGGAGCTGAACTGCGGAGATTGGGAAATGCAAAAATGGGATGATATTCCCAAAGCCGAAATTCAACCCTGGATGGATGATTTTGTAAATGTTACCGTACCCAATGGAGAAAGCTATGTAACCCTGCACCAGCGGGTAGTAAACCCTACCCCTTTAAAAGAATCTTTTGATGCATTTACCTTACACTATGGCTGTGTAGTAAAGATAAACGTGAGTGAATCGGGGCTAGCGCATGAATTATTGTACAATTATTCTAGGCAAGGGAAAGAGTGGCACAGGCCTACTAAAAACTAAGCACGTATCTTTATTAAAATAGTTTATATGAATTTTCAGTTGGATGAATTACTAACCGTTACGTTTACCTTATTTGCGGTAATTGATATTGTTGGGTCTATTCCCCTGTTGATTTCATTAAAAGAAAAGATGGGTGGCATTCGCTCGTTGCAGGCAACTTTTGTTTCTGGAGGTTTGATGATTTTATTTTTATTTGCAGGTAAGCCATTTTTAAAAATCTTAGGCTTAGACGTTCGATCCTTTGCAGTGGGTGGTTCTGTAGTAATATTTTTATTGGGCTTAGAAATGGTATTGGGCCATGAAATATTTAAAGGAGATGCCAATGCAAAATCAGGAACCGTTGTTCCTATTGCCTTTCCTATTATTGCAGGAAGCGGAACACTTACTACCATCATGTCTTTAAAAGCCAACTACGACGAAACCTATATTTTAATGGGCATACTGATTAATTTAATCATTGTATACATAGGATTAAAGTCACTGGCCATGATTAAAAAAGTATTGGGCGACGCAGGTTTATTGGCAGTAAGAAAATTCTTTGGCGTAATCCTGTTGGCGATTGCCGTAAAAATATTCAGTACCAATATTGCTGCTTTTGGAAAATAAGTTTACCAAAGCAGGGTATACAAAGCCGCAATAATTCCAAATAAAATAATTACACCCACAGCAAATGCGGGATGCAGTTTAAACATAGATCGATCTATTTCCAATCCATGTGAAACTACTCCCTTTCTTTGTTCAATTGTACTTATGATATACATCCCTGCTACACAAATAGCAAAAACAATTCCCATTCTATCTAAGAAAGGAATTTCATAAATACCCGCATCGTTTGCAATGGCATGGCCTGTAGAAACCAGGAACGATAAATCTACAAACCCTGGTAAAAATTTAAACAAGAGTGACAAAGCAAACCCGCCGATTGTTGCGAATAACGCAGCATTAGAAGTAGTTTTTTTCCAGAAGAATCCTAGAAAGAACATGGCAAAAACGCCAGGAGAAACAAAACCTGTATACTCTTGAATATATTGAAATCCTCCTTTTTTATCAATGCCCATAAAAGGTGCAACAGCCATGGCCATTAGCATGGAAACCACAATGGCAATCCTTCCTATATTCACTAATTGTTGTTCTGATGCTTCCGCATTTATTTTTTTCTTGTAAATATCTAAAGTAAAAATAGTGGCAATACTATTGGCTTTACCAGCAAGGGATGCCACCACTGCTGCAGTAAGTGCAGCAAACGAAAGCCCTTTTAATCCTACCGGCAATAGGTTTAATAAAACAGGATAAGCCCTGTCGGGGTTTACTTCTCCGTTCTGCAACATTTCAGTTTGAAAATATCCTTGTTGATACAATACATAAGCTGCAATACCTGGAAGCACTACAATAATGGGCATGATTAATTTTAAGAACCCAGCAAATAGCAATCCATTTCTTGCAGTTGTAAGGCTAGCGCCCAATGCTCGTTGTGTAATATATTGATTGCAACCCCAGTAATTTAAGTTAGCAATCCATAATCCACCTATTAAAACTGTTAAGCCGGGTAAATCCATAAAATTGGGATTATCCCTTTTGAAAATCATGTGAAAATGATCATCTGCTTTTTCGCGCAATACATTAAATCCATTGAAGATGCCACTGGTGCCATTGTGTTCTGCAACTAAATTAAGCGCAATATAAGTGGCGGCTAATCCACCCAGTATTAAAAAGAAAACCTGAATTACATCGGTATATCCAATTACTTTCATACCACCTAGTGTAATGATTACTGCAAAAAATGCAAGAGCCAACATACAAATAGCAAAAGAAATTCCAGAAATACTGCTAATGGCTAAAGCACCTAAGAAAAGTATAGAAGTCAGATTTACAAAAATGTATAAAAGCAACCAGAATACTGCCATAATCATAGCCACCGTTGAATTATAGCGCACTTGTAAAAACTGCGGCATGGTAAAAATCTTGTTCTTTAAATAAACAGGCATAAAGAATACACCTACTACAATTAAAGAAACAGCAGCCATCCATTCATAGCTGGCAATGGCAAGGCCCATTTTAAAACCACTACCACTCATGCCAATAAATTGTTCTGTAGAAATATTAGAAGCAATTAATGATGCCCCAATTGCCCACCAGGTTAAAGAACCTTCGGCTAAAAAATAGTCGGTTGAGCTGGCAATTTTTGATTTCTTTTGTTGATATACCCACCAGCCATAACCCGCAACAATAATAAAATAACAGAGGAATACAATGTAATCAGTGGGCTGTAATGATTGCATACAAATCGTTTAGGCTTATTGTTTAAGTTAGGCTACTTGCATCGGCTGTTGCAACAAGATAGTAATTCAAAGGCAATTTCAAAATGAAAAATAATCCTGCAATGTTTGAAAAACTTTTTCAACGGTTCGTTTATCTAATGTTCCCAATTTTTTTTTTAGCCTTAGTTTATCTACTGTTCTTACTTGATCAATTGCAATTTGACCTTCTTTTCCTTCAAATGAACATTTAACTCTTGTTGGATATAATTTTATTGTGGAGGTTAAAGGGGCAATCGTAACAGTATTTAGGTATTTATTTGCTTCGTCAGGGGATATAATAATACAGGGTCGTGATTTTTTTACTTCACTACCTACTGTTGGATTTAGTTCAACTAACCAAATTTCAGTTCGTTTTACTTCCATGTCCATTCCTCCTCATCAAAACTATTACCAGCTTCCATCCAAGTTTTTTCCTCTGAAGAAATTTTAGTAGTTGCTTGTTTAAACTTTTCTTCCCAATCAGCACGAGGATGTTGAGTTGGTGTAATCATAATACCCTCCTTCTTAAACTCTACATTTATTTCATTTACGAAATTATATTGTTGAATTAAGATTTGAGGGAAACGGATTCCCTTGCTATTGCCAATATCAACTACTTTTAAACGCATTATACAAAGTTATTACATTGTAGCTACATTTTCAAAATAAATGGAAAAATTTATCACCAAAATTGCCAAACCTCGTTGCACTCGATTTGTCTTCTTCCCGTTTTGAACTTACTCAAACCCTTCGCATGTCAACCTTCGGTTGTATTTTGCCAAGACTGCCAAACCTCGTTGCACTCGGTTTGTAGGGCAAGATTGCCAGCCTTCGCTTTGCTCGGCTGTCTTCTTCCGATTTGAACTTACTCAAACCCTTCGCATGTCAACCTTTGGTTGCCCTGCGGGTTTTTTATTTTCGCCAAGACTGCCAGCCTTCGCTTCGCTCGGCTGTCTTCTACCGTTTTGAACTTACTCAAAGCCCCAACACTACGTGTTGGGTCTTTGTGGTCTCGCCAAGAATGAGTTCGAACATTTTAAGGAATGATATCCTAGAAATTTTCGAACATTTTAAGGAATGATATCCTAGAAATTTTAGAATCAAAATCATTTAAACAACTAAAGTAATTCAGTCAAAGTTTAGTCATGTCTCGTCCTAGAATAGCTTGTATAATATCATCAGCTTCAATTTCTTCCAACGATTAAGGAAATGTTATGAAGTTTAACCTTACCGAGGAATTCACTATCATAAAATTAAATATATTAGAGTAAGTATAGAAAGATGGAAAGTTATTTACAACTTCTAATACACAGATAATCTATTTAAGGATGAAGCAGTATGTTAATCCTTATTATTTTAACAATCCTACTTTTTTAAAAAAATAAATTATTCCTGATTTGGATTTTGTGCCTGTTTTGACTTGAACATTATTAATCTTTTTATTCACTACAGATTCTGATATTCCCATATTCTCTGCTACCTGCTTAGTTAATAGGTCTTCTGCTATTAATTTAACAGCAAGCATTTCTCTTTCAGTAATCTGTTCGAACCAAGGTATGGGAGTATTTTTTATTTCCTGTATTTGAGCACCTGTAAAATTCAATTCTTTAGGGTAATACTCATCACCATTATAAATTGAATGAATGATGCTATAAATGCCTTTAAGGCTATCCCCTTTGTTCATAAAACCCATTGCCCCAAAACGAATCATTGCTTTAATGGCGCAGATATCATCAAGCATTGATAATGCGATAATTTTAATAGGTACTTGCTTTGTTTGAATATATTTAGCTACATGATACCCAGATATTCCATTAGGCATACTAATGTCTAACAAGATAATATCAGCATGTAAACCATTATCAATTTGTTTGATACATTCCTCACCACTTGTAGCTTTTCCGACTATTTTAAAATCGGCAAACTTTTTGCAGCATGAGGACCACTTTTCGCGGGAGGAGTTAGAACCTTACTTAGAAAGATATCATGAAAGGGTGTTTTGCTATGAACTATATCACAAGTTGAGAATGCTAATGGACAGCAATACCAATGCAAATCAGCAGAACTTATTTGTCGCGGAAAACGTCTTTCTGCAATCCGAAGTAATCAAGCAGAACATTGATCACACAATTGCAATGTTTTTTGAGATTGCCGAACTATCGAAAGAATTTATGCCTGACTTTCTTCTACATACTCCAGGAAATTTCGACAACCAGTTAATTGTAATGGAGGTAAAAAGCACACCGCGTCTTTCCTTCGGCAAGCTATGTGCAGACCTGCTAAAAATCCAGGAATTTATCAACAACTACAACTATCAGCAAGGAATATTTCTGGCTGTAAACCAATCTGCCCTTAATAAACGCAGGTTACTGAACAGTCTTGCTGAATGGCATACTGGTAACATGAATACCCAAAACAGAATTTTATTATTATTCAAGAACGAACCAGGCGACGAAATAGTTGAATACAACTTAGACAACTTGCCGGAAGATGTTAATTAAAATTCTCATTACCAATTACCGGCTTCTTTCAATCGTTCCAAAATGGCTGATCCTCCAGTCTTCCTTTTCCTTTGTTACAAAACCAGAAAAAAGCCTGCGGTAAACAAATGAAGCACCCGGCCCTATGTCTTCTTTTTCTCCAAAATAATACCAGACTAATGCAAGATCACTGTCCTTCAATTTTTCGAGGGCTTTCTTCTGTAATAAAAAACACGAATGTTCTTCTTCATAATAAGCGCCGGTATCCATACCGATGATTTCTCCGGCAGCGTTATAAAGCAAAGCATCATTTTTCCCAAAACGCGCATCCAGTAAATGAAATAAAGTTCCGCAAGGCTTGTGCAATCGAACGGTTTCTCCTGAGCAATCATATTCTCCACCCACGCTCATTTCTTCAACAAGTTCAATCGCATCATATTTCTTTCCGTCAACTGTTATATCTGTAAAAGGGTAAAGGGGATTTTCTTCTGCACGGCCACTCTTCTTATACCCATCGGCTTCATATAGTTCGCCATGATAGATACCGTAATAAGAAAAGTTGTCTGGCACCTGGTCTCTGAGCCAATGCAGTTTCTTCTTTCCGCCTTCCATAATCCGAGAAAGATCTTTTTTGAGTACGAGCAAGGTTTTGAATTGTAGCCATAATTCGCGTCTGTGGGTTGAAAATTTATCAAGGCCTAGTTGTTTATCCTGTTCAAACACGAACATACCATCCATCATACACCACTGTTCCCTGGTAAGCGGATGTGTAAGGTGAATGAATTTTGTGATCTCTGGAATATCATTATCTTTTGCAAGCCAATCCTTCCGGTCTTCCGACCAATTGCTGTACCTGGCTTGCCACCACCAGTTTTCCTGAATATCAGATCTTGATTTGTGCCCATCTTCATCTCTTTTCTTTTTCGCTTTGTAAAGAACAGTAGGGTCAAAATTGCGCACATGTTCCTGGAATGCACCGACATACGGTTCGGGGATATCACTATAATTGTATCTGCCAATATATTCATAATGATCGGTAAGCAATGCCATGATCTCGTAATAAGCGATCCACTGATATTTTTTGCCGATACGCTCCGCTTTACCAACATCCCTTCCTTGAGAATCCAAACTACTATCGTGTAATCCGAAGTCTTCCTTTGTCCAGCCTAAATCAAAAACACGGTAAAGTATCCACCGTGCAACTTTGTCCAGATCAAATCGCGGCAAATCCCTTCCTTTTTCAAATGGCAATCCGTTTTGTATGTATTCTTTTGATTTTCGAAAAAGTTTTAATTGTTCAGGCGTACAATGCTTTTTCAGGAATTCTTCTGTCCGTTCAGCAAACTCCATGGTGTTTGCCAGCAGACTCTCACGTTTTTCTTCATCAACAATACTATGCAGGCTCTGACCCAATGATCCTTTCTTAGCCAGGTAATTCTGAGAACTGCAATAAATCTCAAAAAAATTCTTCTTGTTTCCCCTTAGTTTCTTTTGCAATGATTCATAGGCTTTCTTAGAATCAATTTTATATGCCGCAAAGGAACCACTGTCGCGATGGTTGGTACCGAGGATATAGCGTGAAAAATCGCCAAAGCCTCTAAGGGAAGTAATAATCTGGAAATAGCCTCTTTCTTCGTCAGTATATTTCTCACCTGATTTTTTGCGGTGTTCCAATGCATCTGCCCATTCAATTGTAGGAATCTTTTTGGGAAATACACTTTTAAAAGGAGGATTAAGTAAAGCGGGTTTATAATCGAGCTTGATCCCTTTTCCAACAGCACATTCTACCATACATTTCGCATAGTCCCGTGTAAGAATATTTACAGGTGGTTTACTGGTACGGAAATAAAGATCATACACATACTGAACAAATTCACGGATGGCATTATGATCATTACTACGGCTGACTGCACCAAAACAACCCGCGACTACTCTTTCCAGTACATAAGGATCATTGACATCCTGAATTTTATCAAAAACTACTTTTAATAAATGAACCCTGTGCACAAACAGTGCTGTAAAAGCTTTACTTGCTTTATCCCTTATAAAACGGTCAGAACTTGTGAACAGCCATGATAAAACAGTACCAATATGAACCACCGTTTCATCATCCATTGGGTAATCATCTATATGATCATTCCAGCACCAGTTTATGATCCTTTCAACCGAACTCGGGTCATAATAGCGGTAGATACGTGAAATTGGGATGGTCCAGATTTTATCACGTTCAGCTACAGTCCTATCCATTAACTGCCGATGAAGAAAATCTGAATTAAAATAGTGGCCCTTGTGTGTGCAGACAAGAAGAATGATCTCAAAAAATTTCTCAGATGCGCGCTCCGATGTATTCAGATGTGCTTTGATATACTCCCACAGTTTTTCGTTGGTAGTAGATGATTTTCTCCATAGCAAGCTACCGAGAATAGCGTTGTATACTGCACCTTCTAGTTGGTTAGCCATGTTATTAGGAACAACTTCATTCAATTCAATACCAAATACTTCGGGCAACAGGATAGCTAATGCATCAAGTACCCCGTTATTCATTCCTTCATAATAATGTGGCTTCAACAACTGTTTTTGCAACTCACCGCCTTTTGCGAAAGATTTTCGAAGCTGCGGTAAGGTTTTATTCCTGATAACATGACGCGCTTTAAATTGATCGATCATTCGTTCATACGAAAATGAAATTCCGTTTCTGGAATAGGAGCTTTGCGTATTGTCAAACAGGTAGTCTTCCATCAAAAGATTTTCCTTCAATAATTCTTCCAGGAAATTCTTGTGATTCGTATAAGGGCTTGCTGCTGCCTCTGCAATTGCATGTGCCTTGTTGTATTCTAGTACATACTGACCACTTTCCATTTGCACCGCTACCAACGCATCAATTGTTTTCTGTACAGGATTCACACGCTCCCATGGATAATCAAGTCGTTCTCCGAGTTTCTGATTAATGGACGCAGTAAAACTTTCGAAAATATTTGTGATACCACTGAAACCATGATCAATTTTCTTATACCCCAGGTTAACCATTGTTTGGCAAAAAATCTTCAGGAACAGTGGAATTGAAAATTCAGGGTTAAACAGCGGAATCGTTTGTTCCAATTTATAAAAATTAAAGAACTCCCTGGCCGCAGTGTCCTCGAGTCCTTCAAAACCATGATGTGTCACAGTAGGTTGTTTAAATCCTTCAGGCAATACAACCTTTTCATACGTTGTCCGGTAACTGACTACCAGTGCTACCCATTCATACTGTTTGAATTCATGAACAATTCCGGCGATACTATCCTTCCATATATATTTTCCTTTTCCTTCATTGATAGCATCGATAATAAATAGTATTCGTTGTTGTTTGGCTTTCCCCAATGCATTGAGTGCTGCTAAATAATTCTCCAGCTTTTCATTTGGGCAAAGCATCTGTTGAATGGTGGTTCGTGGAGGTTGTTCCGGGAACTGCATCCCCAGTAAGAAAACAGATGGAATGTTTAATGATTTATTTTCCAGTGCAATATCTGCAAGCAGGTGGGATTTGCCCAGGCCCCAGTCACCGCGCAGTAAAAGGTTTCCTTCGTTTGAAGCTGTAACAGCCGCCCCCGCCAGGTAATCTTCGTAGTTCATCAATTCCCGTTGCAACTCGTGCAAATGATCCCTCTCTGACCTGTAAAGCCTATCAGGCGAAGGTGGTTGATACGTTTGTTTCTCTTTCTTTTCTGTGACTTGCTTTTGGGCTTTTTCCGCTTCAAGTTTTTTACGATACTCATCTTCGAGTTCCCTGTATATACTGTTTACTTGCGTCAGTTCATTTTGTACCAGAGACAAAATTTTATTGAATTGTTCAACGGGTATCGCTGCCATACTCTCCAGGTCAACAGACCCAAACAGTTTTTCAAAAGCAAGGCGTTTATTCGTCAATTGCTGTGCGAACTGTTTCAATTTTTCAATATGGCTCGCATCGTTTTCTGTTTTGCGCCACTTGGTCAATAATTCATCACACCGTTTTTTAAAATCTTCTTTGAACCGCCGGTTTCTCGCCAGCGCGTCAAACGGATATGACATTCCATGAATCTGAAGATTTAATGTTGCGGAATATTTAGGCCCCAGACTTTGAATTGCCGCATCAAGTTGTATAAACATTTGCTGCTCATCCACAGGTGTCTTGCCAAAGAAAAGATCGAATGTTCCCTTTAGATGGGATTCGGAAAGCTTATTAAACAACATTGAACTGTTCCAGAGGATCAGTTCAATGTTTCTGCCGGTTGCAGTTATCTTTTGGGTCCACGCAGACCTATTCGATTCCCATAAATCCTTTTGCGCTTTCCTGCCA
>VIKJ01000072.1 GCA_008080615.1 Chitinophagaceae bacterium
AAATGTTTTGCAGGAACATATTCAACAATGCAAACAAGCTACAACAAAACCTTTTGGGGTAAACCTTCCCTTGCTATATCCCAATATAGAGGAATTAATACAAATTATTATTGAAGAGAAAGTACCCATTGTTTTTACCAGTGCAGGTAATCCAAAAACTTATACAAACATTTTTAAACAAACAGGCATTAAAGTAGTGCATGTGGTAAGTAGTAGCAAATTTGCTAAAAAAGCCGAAGAAGCAGGTTGTGATGCAGTGGTTGCAGAAGGCTTTGAAGCAGGAGGGCATAATGGGCGAGAAGAAACTACCACAATGGTTTTGATACCCGCAGTTAGGGAAGCAATTCAAATTCCGTTGATTGCTGCTGGTGGAATTGCAACAGGTAAGCAAATGTTGGCAGCCATGGTATTGGGAGCAGATGGGGTTCAAATAGGAAGCAGGTTTGTTTGTACACCAGAAGCATCATCACATGAAAATTTTAAAACAGCCATTGTACAAGCAAGTGAAGGAGATACCCAGTTAAGCATGAAAAAACTAGTACCCGTAAGGCTTTTAAAAAATGCATTTTTTAAACAAGTGGAAGCCGCTGAAATTAGGGGAGCAGATGAAGCAGAAATGAAACAACTACTTGGAAGAGCCAGGGCAAAAAAAGGCATGTTCGAAGGAGATATGGAAGAAGGTGAATTAGAAATAGGGCAGGTAGCTGCCTTGATTCATGCAATAAAACCTGCAGCTGAAGTTGTGAATGAGATTGTGGAGGAATACAATGCAACAATTAAAGCGTTCACGATCGCAAGTAGATAAATATTGCTATTATATCTTATGAATCATGAACGCTACAGATCAACAATCGAACTAAATGAATAGCATATGTGTGCCTAAGCCACTACCTTGTTTATAAAAATCTCCCACGGTAATTACGCCATCCAGGTTTTCATACATGTCTTCTTTTTTATAATGGAACATTTCCATAGCTAATTTGCATGCCCATAATTTTACGCCTGATGCTGCAAGGATATCTAAAAATTCATGAATATCGGGCATGTCAATTTTCTCCATTTCTTTTTTCATCATTGAAGTAGCCAGTGCTTCCATACCAGGAAGCCCACCTAACATCGTAGGCATGTGTATGGCAGGATTACCTACTGTTGCTACGTGCAAATGTTCTAACTTTTTTTTGTGAACTGCTTCTAGCCCAAAAAAGGTAAAAAACATTTCGGCTTCAATGCCTTCCATTCTGGCGCCATTGGCCAATACAAATGCTGCATACACATTTTCTAAAGTAGCTTTAGATAAAATGATCATCATTTTTTTTATTTCACCATTAAACTCGTTCATACAATATTTTTTAATTGATTAAATACAACTTGCTGGTTTAGGAATACCTGCAATTTTAGTAGCGGTTTTTAAAGGAGCATTTGGAAACAAAGCGTAAAACTCTTTGATATCAACGATGCCACTTTTTCCAATTCTACGAATACTTAAGGCCACTTCATTTTTATGCTCTGTTTGTAAATAATTAAGTACCTCCCAATGGCGATCGCTTAAATCGATATTGGCTTCCTTGGCTAATTCTTCGCCAACTGTTTTATCCCATTGAGCAAATTTGGTTAAATAACCTTCTTCGTTTACTTCGATTGATTTGCCTGCAATTAACTTTTCCATAAAATGTGTTTTGTTTAATTAAAATTTTTGCCACTTTCCTGCATGGTTGCAGAAACAAATGGAATATGAGTTCCCTTTAATAATACGTTCCAATAAATCCATCTAAAAGCCAGTTTGCCCATATGGTTCATCCTGCTTTCTTTTAACAATCTCATTGGGCCAATGCCAGGAAATGGGAATGTGCCTTCTACTGGTTCATGTGTATAGTTGAAATCTATCAACAATGCTTTTCCATTGCCTGTTTCAATAAAGCAATTAGCGTGTCCATCAAATTCTTCTTTTAGGGGTTCGCCATTAATATAGTGGAGAATATTTTCTGTAAGAATCTCTGCTTCAAAGTGTGCAACAGAACCCGCTTTAGACGCAGGAATATTACTGGCATCACCCAATACAAACATGTTCTCGTATTTTAAAGATTGAAGGGTGGCTTTATTAGTAGGAATATAATTTAAATCATCTCCTAAGCCAGATCTTTCCATCAATGCATCTCCTTTATTGGTAGGTACGGTTACTAGTAAATCAAAATCAATTGCACGACCACCATAATCAATAATTTGCTTGGTTTCATTGTTCACTTCGGCAATGGCAAAGTCACTTTCTATTTGAATATTTTTTTCTGATAGTAAATGCTCTAGTGCTTCGGTGGCTTTGGGTTTGGTGAAAGCGCCACTCAATGGAGTTACATAAGTAATTTCTACTTTGTCTCTCATTTTTTTATGCTTAAAAAACGAGTCGGCTAAAAACGCAAATTCTAATGGGGCTACAGGACATTTAATAGGCATTTCTGTTATATGCACTACCAATTTTCCACCTTCCCATTCTCTTAATTTATTTCTAAGTGCCAATGAACCTTCGAATGTATAGAAATCAAAAACAGATTTTTGCCACTCACTACCCTTCATTCCAGGAATTTCTTCTGGTGCAATTTTAGCACCTGTGGCTACAATCAACACATTGTAATGCAGTTGATCTCCGTTTTGTAAGAGCACCATATTTTTTTCTGCAATTACCTGATCTATTTTTGCAGTTAAAAGTTTTACTCCTTTTGGAATAAACTCTTTAATGCTTTTGATAATGTCTTCTGGGCTATAAATATCAAAGGGTAAAAAAAGATAACCCGGTTGATAATGGTGTTCCTCTCTTTCGTCAATAATTTGAATTTCCCAGTCTTCCTTGTCTAATTCATGGCGAAGATGGTTGGCCATCATGGTGCCTGCTGTGCCTGCCCCAAGTATCACTATTCGTTTCATATAGTTGTGTTTTACTATACAAAATTAAACAGGCGAACTAGGGTGGTTTGCTACTTATGTTACACAAAGCCCTTTTATGATGAATATCATAAAAGGGCCTGATGCAGCTACATAAATGAGTTATTTATGTAAGTAAAATGAATTGGCTTGTGATAAGCAAGTAACCGTTAAATCGTTAATGCACACGTGTGCGGGAAGGGTAGCAGCATAAAAAGCAATACTAGCAATATCTTTTGCTTCCAATGCTTTGTAGCCATCGTAAACCAAACCTGCTTTTTGTTCGTCTCCTTTAAAGCGTACTAAGGAGAATTCGGTTTCAGCTGCGCCTGGATGAATGGCAGTTACTTTAATATGGTGGGGTAATAAATCTATACGCATAGCTTTGCTAATGGCGTCAACGGCATGTTTGCTAGCGCAATAGCCATTGCCATCTTTATATACTTCTTTACCTGCCGTTGAACCTATATTAATAATATGCCCTTTTTGTTGTTGAATGAATAAAGGCAACACTGCTTTACTCATGTACATTAAGCCTTTTACATTGGTATCAAACATAGTATCCCAATCATCTAAAGATGCATTTTCAAAACTATCTCTACCCAAGGCAAGCCCAGCATTGTTTACTAATACATCAATTTGCTTCCATGCAGCGGGCAATGTTTCAATGGCATTGAATACTGCTTTTCTATCTTGTATATCAAATACACTGGTTAAAACTTCTACACCATATTGTTTAGTAAGTTCAGAAGCCAAAGCGGTTAAACGATCAGCTCTTCTTCCAGTAATTATGCAGTTCCAACCTGCAGCAGCAAATGTTTCGGCAATGGCTTTTCCAAAACCCGAACTAGCACCTGTAATTAAAATAATCTTGCTCATGATAAGTATTATTGTTTCTGTTGTATAAAATGTAATAAAATGCGATTCACTTGATCTGCAGCTTCCAGCATGCCAATATGACCAACTCCTTCTAAAATATCCAATTCAATATGGTCATTCAATTTACTTTGTGCTTTCACATCATCAATAGGGGCAGCAATATCTTCGGTGCCACCAATCATCAACACAGGTACGCTAGTATTTTTTAACACATCGCTACGATCTGGCCGCAACATCATTGCATGCGTATATTGTTGCAGCGCTTTATTGCTAAATGATTTTGATTTTTCAATTTGAGTAGCAATTATTTCTGGAGCTTCTTCTTTAAAATCTTCTCCAAATAAATTGGGAATTGTATTTTTTAAAAAAGCATATCCGCCATATTCACCAATGATCTCAATACTTTTAGATCGGTTCTTTTTTTTCTCTTCATTATCGGCATATGCCGAAGAATGAATCAAGCCAAAGGCTTTTAAATATTGAGGATAGGCTTCTGCAAAAGCTAGGGTAATATATCCGCCCATACTATGACCAAGTACAATACAAGAATCAATTTTTTCTGCTGCCAATAATGCTTGAATATCTGCAGCCATCGATTCTATGCTAAGCGTATTTTCTTTATCGGTATAAACAGAATTACCCGTGCCAGCTAAATCAGGGATAATGAGGGTACAATGATCTTTTAAAAAGCTTAGTTGATTACTAAATACACTGCTATCTTCTCCAAATCCATGAATCAATACTATCGGAAAGCCTTTTCCAGTAATGGTATATTGCAAGGAAACACTGTTTGTAGAAACGGTTTTTTTCATGGGTTAGGGTAAAGACTTGTTCAATCTTTGCTTAATCGAAATAATAAAATGATAGGCTATAAATAGCAATCCAATATAAAGTGATAGTTTAAATAAGTAATCGCCATACTGCACGTAGAAAGTAAGCTCATTTTTAATAGGAATAGAATATTTTATAGTAGCAGCTTTATCCCAAGCTCTTTGTTCTACAATAGCACCATATTCATTAATAACTGCAGAGATACCGGTATTGGCACTTCTAGCAACCCATCTTCTTGTTTCAATGGCTCTTAAACGAGCATACGCCAAATGTTGTTTATGGCCAGGTGTATTGCCCCACCATCCATCATTGGTGATAATGGTTAATACATTAGCGCCTTTTTTTACATAACTATTTACATATTCACCATAAATACTTTCATAACAAATAATGGGTGCCACAACATATTTACTGCCCAAAACTTTAAACACAGCAGATTCTGTTGCTTTACCATAGCCGCCCGTGGTTCCACCAAATTGTTCAAATACAGGCGATAAAATAGTTAAGAAAGAAGGCAGTGATTCAACACCGGGAACCAATTTACTTTTGTTATACAATTGAAATAGTTCTCCCTGCTTAATGGCAATGGCTGCATTAAATGCATCGTAATAAGTGCCGCCATCTGTTTTATGAGCAGTGGCTGTTTCTTTGGTAGTGCCGTAATTTTTAAAGGTTTCAATCCCAGATACAAGGGTGATGTCTGGATGCTTTTTCGCAAATTCAAAAATGGGTTGATAATACAAATTCTCTGCAATATGATCTTGCCATTCTGCAACACTCATGGCTGTTTCGGGCCAGATAACTATTTGGGTGTTTTTATCAATTGAATTTTCGGAAAGGGTAATGAGTTGCTTAATTTGTTCGGCAGAAGTGGTTAATGCAAATTTCTGATAGGGGTCAATATTGGGCTGAACAATTACCATATTGCCATTTGTTTTTTCTGCTGTACTCTGTAAGTAAATAAACAGATTCACAAATGAAATAAACAAGGGAAGCAATAACACCAATAGTGCTTTGGATAAAATAATTTTCAGCGATAACTTTTGATTGATGGCCATCACCAATTGATAAACCAACACATTCATAATCAAGATCAACAGGCTACCACCACCTACGCCTGTATATTCATACCATTGTATTTGAGAAGGCATATTGGCAAATACATTGCCCAGTGTAAGCCATGGCCAGCTTAGTTCCCAGTTTAAATGGATGTATTCAAACCCCATCCAAAAACAAACCAATAAAGTCAATGAAAAAGTAGCTGCATATTTTTTCTTAATCGCAAAATATCCCAACCAAGGCAAACACATGAGTAAGCTATTTGCCATAATGGCTGCTACTGCACCTACACTGGTAGAGTTCCACATCCACCAGGTAGTGCATGCATTCCAAATAAGCATGCTCAATAAAACGTATCCAAAAAATACCCTAGGAGATTGAATTTGATTGGCCAATAATAGGAGGGGAACAAAAGCAATACAAATGAGTAAAGTAAAGGGAGATTCAGGCCATGCG
>VIKJ01000073.1 GCA_008080615.1 Chitinophagaceae bacterium
CCACTTTTAAGTGGCTCACTTTGCCGGATTGGTGGCTCACTATTGTCGGAATATGCAGGTGATGAATTGATTGATTGTATTGTAATTAGTAAAGTTTTACGGTGGCCGACTGATAAATGGAGATTGATATTTTTTCATAAGGTTTATTTTTTTTGATGAAAAGTGGTTGCGAGAATAATTGCTTCTGTTCTATTTCGAACACCTAATTTTTTAAATATTTGTTTATTATGTTTCTTAACTGTGTCAATGGTTACGCCTAATTCAGAACAGATCTCTTTATTAAGAAATCCCTTACATAGAAAAAACAAAACCTGCTTTTCTCGTTCTGTTAATTGATCAGATGACCCCATACAATTACTATTGGACTAATTCCATTAAAAAATAATTATTACGTAAAGTTTGATGAACAATAATCAATCGTTCATTAGCTATTGGGGGATAGCGAGAAAAATGTGCGGGGGTTAATTTTTCAGAACACTAAAGTATACCAAAGAGTAATTGCAAAAATCCCTCTTTGGGGTACCATGAAACTCATTCTTCATTTTTAAACGGCATATTGTTTATACAATATAAAACAGCTTCTGCTCTATTGCGAACATTTAATTTTCGGAAAACATTTTTATTATGAGACTTAACTGTTTCAAGTTCAATTTGTAAACAAAGTGCAATATCAAAATCTTTCAACCCTTTCGATAGTAGTTCTAAAACTTGATATTCTCTGTTGGTTAGCTTAAAAATTTGTCCCACGCAATTAAATGGTTTAAAAGTGAATTATTTCTATTTGCGGGGGGATGGGGGAGATTGTAAACATAGGTATTTTAATGCTACTATTTTGATTTCCTTATCGTTTATTTTTTGTTTATCAACCAACGAATATTAATGAGTAACACCTTAAACACTATACTAAAGTGTAACAAAATAATAATCCTATTTTACCAGCTAAATTACCCTTAAGGGTAATTATTATCAAGTGAAGTTTATCAGTATTAATGAAGCCATGCTTTAATTATGTAAAAATAAATTTTAAAATTAAATTCATTTCAGATTCTAGCGCAGCCTCCCCCGAAACTGCGCTGATGAATCTTACTTACAAACTTGGAATATTGCCCCTTTTTTTCAACATCAAAAATCGAAAATCAATAGGTTATTTAATAACGGAAGTTCACTTCTTTTGAAACGTAAAATCACGTATTAAAATGTAATACTACAAAATTGTTACTTTCAAATTTTATTGAAAGAAAAAATACCCGGAAACGGGGATGCGTTTTTATTCATATATTAGAGTTCGGAGTAAAGAAATCCAATCATCTAAAAAAGATTTACATGTTGCCTGAAACAATTATTAAGGAAAATATTGCTAACATCGAAGCAATTGCCAATAACCTCCCCGGTGTTGTTATTATACACGACCTTAGAGACTGGTCTGTTGCCTGGATGTCTCCGCGAGGGTTGGCATTATTTGGAACTTCGCTTGAAGAAATTTCTGCATTAACATCAGAAGAATACCACGAACGTTATTTCAACAGTGAAGATGCTAAAGATTATGTGCCCAAATTATATAAAATCATAGAACGAAATGACGCCGATGAAATTTGTACTTTTTTTCAACAAGTACGCTTTAAAACAACTGATAATTGGACCTGGCATATGGCCAGTATTAAAATTTTAGCGCATTATGAAAGGAACAAGCCCCTGCTAACCATTACGATGGCTTTTCCAATAGACTCTATGCACCATATGGCTTCAAAAGCAAGTCGTTTACTAGAGGAGAATAATTTTTTACGGAATAATTATTCAAAATTCTCTAAATTAAGTACTCGAGAAGTGGAGGTATTAGGTTTAATGGCAAAAGGCAAAAGTGCACCTGAAACAGCTGAGATACTTTTTATATCACTACATACAGTAGAAACGCATCGAAAAAACATAAAGCAAAAACTAGAAACTTCTTCTTATTTTGAACTTACCCAATATGCAAGATCGTTTGATTTGATTTGAGAACATAGCCAAGCTAATTGCAGAAGAGTAGAACTTATAAAATATTTTATTTCAAGAAAAAATTGTAGCAGCATGAGGTTTTATAAATGACAATAAAATAATCGTTATCACATTTTTTTTGAAGCTTGTGACGATCCATTTTCAATCAATCCTATATTTCAGAAAATCTGTCTTTAGAGTTCTATATGTTATCAGTATTGTTTGTTTGAATATTTAACAAATACAATACAGCTTCTGTTCTATTACGAACATTTAATTTGCGAAATATATTTTTATTATGAGACTTTACAGTTTCTAATTCAATATACAAGGCAACTGCGATATTTAAATCTTTGTACCCTTCCGCTAATAATGATAAAACTTGAAATTACCTTTCCGTTAGTTCATTGTAATTACCCATTCTATAAAGTTATTCTACTCAAGTGTAATATAATAATTGTATTATCTTTTAAACCACATATCTTTTATATAATTTTATTTAATTCAGATTCACGCGCAGCTCCCCCCGAAGCTGCGCAATTGAATCTTAATTACAAATGTTGGATTATTACCCGTTTTTTGTATATTGATATCAAAAGTCGAGAATCGATTGGTGAGTTAAAAACGGTAGTTTACCTTTTTGGGAACGTAAAATCACGTAACCCATTCTATACTACACTTTGTACTTTCAATTAATTTAAAAAAATAAAATCATGAGAAATGTAATTTTTGGAATTGCCATTATCACTTCTTTAGTAATTGGTTTTTTTATTGGAAAAACCAATTCTACTCCAACGAAAGAAAAGGAATTAATTATGCAAAACCCAAATGTAATGTCGGATTCTAATATTAGGGTTTTACGCGATAACTATAAAAATTATTTACTAAAAATAGGAAATGGAAAACTAGATTCATCAATGTCACTTCATATTACATTTAAAAAAGAAATTTTTCAAAGAATGGGTGAGATTCTTAGTAAAGATACTCTAGATAATTTATATGGTGTTAGAGTGTATATGATTAGATATAATGATAGTTATATTGCCACAGATCCAAGCAATCCAAGTCCAAGGGAATATGAAATACCAGGCCTAAAACCGGGTGGACAAAACAGCCTTGTATTTGTTCCAGTTAATAAAAGCAGACAACCAGTTTACAATGTATTTAATAAAAAAGTTAATAAAGACGACCCAGGCGGATATAATCATGGTGAAGTTTGCCCTACAATTTGTGACAAAGATTATTAAATAAATTTGCTTACATTAAAAAACATATTTTATTTAGCAGAAATAATCGCCTTATTAATAGGTTGTTATTATTATAAATTTTTGCCAAAGAAAACTGGCAAGGTTCTTTTATTTTTATTACTATACGTAATTTGTAATGAATCGATTGGCATTTACTTTAATAGAGTACTGCATATACCCAATGTAGAACTATACAATATATCAACTGCTATTGAGTTTTTAGTGTATTACTATTTATTTACACAATTTTTTAAAATAGCCTTAAACCAAAAAATTGCAAATTGGCTTATAATTATCTACCCGTTGATTTGGTTTATAAATATATGCTTCATCCAAGGATTTCACCAGTTTCATACTTACACTTTAACTATTGGTAGTATATCCATAATAATTTTATCCTGTTTATATTTTGCTGAATTCTTAACTTTTACTAGTAAAACCAAGATCACCCATTTACCTGCTTTTTGGCTTTGTACTGGGCTTTTATTCTTTTATTCAGGGATATTGATTAATGATTTTTTTATTATGGATACTCATGCAATAAAATTTGATATAATTAATTTAAGCCTATATAGAATCATTAGTAATGTATTAAATGTAATACTGTATTTCACATACATAATGTTTTTTAGATGTTATCAACAAAATAAAAATACAAGACCATTTTTTTAAATGGAATTATTGTAATAAATAATAATATTCTCCATACCAACCTTTGGATTGCTCAAACGTATTTTTACGTATATGAATGATGGAATATACAGTTGGCGAAATTGAATTGAGTTGTGTTAATTTGTAGCTTATAGATTATCCCATTAATAAATATAAATTTCTGCAATTAAAAACAGATGAGAGAAATTATTCACATAGTAGAACTTATGGCTTTATTATCTTGTGCTATTAATTTTAAAAAACTAGAGAGCAAAGCATTAAAAGGATTTTTATTTTTATTAATCCTAACTAATATTGCAGAGTGGGGGAATTTTTATAAATTATTTGTAATCATTCATTCAAACAATTGGGTTTCCAACTTGCGCAACCCAATTGAATTTGCATTCATTGGATGGTTCTACTTTCAAATAATCGAAAACCAAATAATCAAAAAAAGAATAAAATACCTTACGTGGTTGATCTTATTAAGTTCAGCCATTAATTTTAGTTTTTTTCAAGGTTTTCGATACTTGAATTCTTATACAATCATTCTGGGAAGTTGTATTTGTGTTTACTATATTTTTGAGTACTTCAAGCAAATGATGAATACGCCTGGATCAGTGAGTTTATTTAGGAACCCTTATTTCTGGATCAGTATTGGTTTCTTATTTTTTTATACGGGGCAAAGTATATTATTGAGTTTTTTCCAATATTTCTTAAGCATCAATAATTTCAAACCATTTTTACCAATGTGGGAATTTTTCATTACTTTAATAATTATAATTTTATATTCTTGTTTAACCATTTCATTTTTTTGCAGGCTCAAATCAACCAATACATCATTACAGGAATCGTAATTGGTGCAGTTGTATTTCTATTCCTTGCAGGATTGGTTGTTTATTTTGTAATAGCCTATCAAAATCGTCAAAACTTAAATGAAAAAGAAAAAGAAAACATGCAATTCGCATTTGAACAGGAAATATTAAAAACCGAAATGGAGGTTAAAGAACAAACACTCCAAACAATTGCTACTGACCTACATGATAATATAGGTCAATTGCTTAGTTTAACGCATGCAACGCTATCTTCTATCAACTTACAAGATCAACCAAAATCGGAACAGAAAATTGCAACTGCACTTAATTTTGTAAATACTTCTGTGAAAGACTTACGCCAATTAGCTAAATTATTACACGCAGAAAATTTATTACAACAAGGCCTAGTTAAAGCCATTGAGCAAGAAGTAAATTGGTTGGAAAAAACAGGTCAATTTGATATACAATTTTTGAATCATCTAGAAAAAGAATTACCTATTTCCAGTAATAAATCCTTATTCATATTCCGTCTTATTCAAGAAACCATTAGCAATATCATTAAACATGCAGAAGCCAATAAAATTAGTATTGAAATTGGCCTATCTAATAAACTGTTCTATTGCAAAGTAATTGATGATGGAAAGGGTTTCGATATAACCAAAATAGCTGAACAAAAAGATAGAGGTTTGGGAATAAGCAATATGAAAAAAAGGGCCGCACTTATTGGTGGAAAACTAGACATCAATTCATGCCCCAATGAGGGCACCACCATTTATATAGAAGTTCCTTATGAAAATGAATAACCCAACTATACAAATTGCGATGGTAGATGATCATGCTATGTTTCGCTCTGGCATTGCATCTTTACTTACCGAATACAATGATATTGAAATTGTGTTTCAAGCGAATAATGGCGTAGATATGCAAAATAAAATTGCTTTATCGTCTAACATTCAGGCCATTCTTATGGATATTAATATGCCGCATATGGATGGATATGCTGCCACTGCATGGTTAAACCTACATTATCCGCATATTCAAGTGTTGGCATTAAGTATGTACGACGAAGAAGTAGCTATCATAAAAATGCTCAAAGCAGGTGCTCATGGTTATATTTTAAAGGAGGCCGAAATAGGAGAATTACATAAAGCCATTTTGCAAATAGTAGAAAAAGGATTTTATACCAATGATATCGTTACTGGCAATATGATTAAGAATTTTCACCAAAAAGATATTTCACCATCACATTCGCTTCAATTATCAGATAAGGAAATTTTATTTTTACAATTATGTGCCAGTGAACTCACTTATAAAGAAATGGCCGATCAATTAGATATAGCTGTTAGAAGTGTAGACAATTATAGCCGAAATTTATTTGAGAAAACAGGCTGTAAAAGCAGAGTGGGTTTGGTTTTATGGGGTCTATGAATTAATATAAGTATTATACATACATTTTAGATTGATTGAAAGGGCAAAGTGATGAAACAAATCCTATACATCAAACAAAACATTACTACCACCCTTTACTAGTATCCCGTTTAATAGTTGTATCTTCTATTATTTGAACTGGCGTTGAAGCAATGGTGAATACTTCATTGATCTTTTGCATATCTCCACAATTGGTATCTGCACGTTTTAATGCCAATGAATATCGCCCTGCTGGAATATTGTCGAACAAGCCAGTTGTATTACTATACACTTGATTGTTCATCAGATTAGTTAAAATATACTGTAAGGCAATTTTAGTATCTGTAACTGAAAATTGTAAGATACCATTCTTTGCATCTTCTGAAGTTGCAGGTATATTTTTAGTCATTTTCACTTCTACTTCTAATACATATTCTTCAATTCTAATTCTCTTTTCAACAGGCTTACATTTATCACTGTTATTTGAATATACCGCTATATTATAATCTCCTTCAGACAAATTATTAAACATCCAGGTGGGTAAATTGGTAAAGTCAGATTTAAATATTTCTTTATTATTGTCTCGCTTTACTAGTACGTACTTAAATGGCCCTACCCCTTGGGCAATATTCACTGTAAATGATCCATTAGGCGTTTCTGAGCAACTGGTTTTAACTATATTGGTTATATTAATTTTAGCTGCTGCAGGCTCAGTTAAAATTGCTGAAAGTTCTAATTTATTATTACATGAATCTAAAATTTGAATACTGTACTTACCAGCATTTAGTCCACTAAAAACAATTGTACGTTCCTTCATATTTACTGTACCTACCTGAGGCAAAATGGTTGCTCTTAAGCCAGCAGGATTACCTCCCCTAACAGATACAGTAACAGATCCATCATTTAATCCATTACAAGTTACCGCAGTAATTGCCTTTAGCTACGCCCATAAACTGTGCTGAACCATCTGTGCTCTTTACAATTTTATCCGTTGGTTTTAATTGTAATAAATAGTTGTTAGTAAACCCTTTTATATTACTAATATGTACTATCCCATCATTGCTATCTCTACAAGTATTTTCTACAATTATATCCGCTAATTTTAATGAAGGTGCAGAAGGCATAAAAACAAATGATTTAGTTACTGGAGTTCCCAACTCTGTTCCTACCATCAGCATTACCCGAACATTTATTTTTTGATTAACGGATGGCTCTTGCTTAACCACATCTAACAATGACATTAATAACTCAGGTGATGCTGTAGTGCTTAGCAAACTCCATTCAGAGGATCCCTCTAGTTGATATTCCCACTTATACAATACGTCTTCTTTATTGGGTAGTAATAAGGCACTAGTGGTTAGCTTAACTTTATTGTTACTGCAATATTTACCTGAGGTAATATCAGTAGTAATTCCATCTGAAGCAGGTAATGTGTATTTTACTTTATATTCTACCGAAAATGAACCTGCTGAAGTAGTTGCGTTTAATTTATTTGAGAAAACGCCAGGTTTGATATTCTTTAAATCAATCACCCACTCACCAAATTCATGCAACTTATCTTTATTAAACAAACCACTTCCATCAAAATTGCAATCCCCTTTTCTCTTATTTTTTTCAAAAGCCTCCATTTTTAGCTGAATGACCGTTCCATTACTCAAATCCCAATCAATGGGAACTAAAGGATAATCTACCATCGCATCTATTTGCTTAAAGTCTACCAAATGAAAGCAATTAAAGCCTTCTTTATCGGGATTATTTAATAATAAATTGTCTAGCTTATGAAAGAATTTTATCCTTGGATCAGTTCCTCTGTTATTGGCATATTTTAAATGAATATCGGTAATTACAATACTTACCTGAATTTTCTTTTGTGCACTTACCCTCACAATAGTGCATATAATGCTTATTACAAGCATTAAAAGCTTAATAACTTTCATGTTTATTACTTATCTGTGTTAAGCCTGGGGGAGGGCAAATTATTTGTGTAACCTTAAACCAACATACAACATATACAATCCTGGCCTGCTTGTTCCTTGCGTTATTTCTGAAACATCTGTAATGCCAAAATTATACCTAACTCCTGCTAATAAACGCAGCGGCAGATTCATCTCAGCTCCAATAATACCAGATAATTCGGTGGTTTTAAATGAATTTTTTACATCTTGTTCTGTATTACCTGTTTTAGATTTCGCCGTAATCAAAAAACCCATTTGTGGACCTGCATATGCCTTTAAAAAAGCAATTTTAGTTTGCAACAATAATGCGGGAGCTGCAACATAAGATAGATTTGTTTCGTCTACCAATCCGCCACGATATGTACCTCCCTTAGAATAAAATCCTACTTCCGTTCTGATAGACAACAATTGCCCAATCAATCTTGAATTTAGGAAAAATGAACCACCTATATTGGTCTTGGCTTCTTCTGAAACATTGGTAGTGGCTATTTGATTATAATCCAAATTAGATCTTTGTAATCCTACAATAAAACCAACTTCCTTTCTCTTCTTAGGTTGATCTTGAGCAAAAACAACATAAGAAGTGCATGATAAACAGCATATTAAAAGGAGCTTTGTAAATTTCATTGATACAATTTTATTGAAATTATTTTAAAAATATTAAATTTACAACTTAATTTATTACATTAGTTTAGATTTTTATGAAAATTTAATATTCCCCCCAAAAAAAAATGCCTCCCCCGGGCTACATTACATAATTTGAATCATTTCACGCAATGAAAAAGAATTACTCACTATTCCTATGCATGCATTTGATGCTGTGTACGGTACATGCCCAAACTTTAAATGACTTACTAAAAGTTGCTACCTCTAAAGTTTATTTTGACAATTTCAAAGCTGCTATTGTAGATCTGAATAAGATTATTGCTGAAAACAGCAATTCCCTTGAAGTTACACGCGCTTACTATTTGAGGGGAAGATCTTTTGCAGGATTAAAAATGAGCAAGCAAGCATTGCAAGATTATAATTATGCTATTCAATTAGATTCTAATAATGTGGAAGCTTATAACTATAAGGGGATATTGTTTTTAGAAGAGCAAAAACCGGTAGAAGCACTCATGGCTTTTAATAATGCTATTGAAAGAAATCCAACTTATGTGGACGCCTATAATAATAGGAGCAATGCATTATTGAAACTAAATAAACACCAGTCTGCTTTAGAAGACATCAACAAAGTATTGGCAGCATCCCCTAATAATATTGAAGCCATTTTATTATCCGCTTCTATTAAACGTTTTATGAATGATGTGAATGGGGCAATTGATGATTGCAATACAGCCATTCAAATAAATGAATATGCTACTAAGGCCTATTTAATTAAAGCTGATATTCGATTAACCTTAGGAGATCATAAAGCAGCTATAAGTGATTTAAATAAAGCTATTGAGGTAGAAGATAGTAATGAATTTGTTTATTATCAATTGGGCAATACCTATTTAAGTATGCAAAATTTTAAAAATGCCATTAAGTTTTATAATAAAGCCATTAGCTTAAATGATCAAGATGCTTCCTTTTATTTACAAAGAGGATTGGCTAAACAAAAAATAAATGATAAACAAGGCAGTTGCGCTGATTTTACCCGCGCAGCAGATTTGGGAAGTGCTCAAGGAAATGAATTTAAAAAAACATACTGTAAATAAAAGTGCAGCAAATCACTCCTCAAAATAAACCCGCTTCACTCGTTGGCTAATGCCCGTCATGATTTCATAGGAAATTGTACCAGCTGCTTGGGCTAGTTCTTGCACAGGCATATTTGCTCCAAATACTTCTACTATATCCCCAGCTTTCACGTTGGGTATATCCGTAACATCAATCATGGCCATATCCATACAAATATTACCAATGGTAGGTGCCATTGAACCATGCAAGTACAATTTACCTACCCCATTGCCCAATCTTCTACTATAACCATCTGCATAGCCAATACGCACTGTGGCGATGATGCTATCTCTGTTTACTTTACCTGCCCTGCCATAACCTACGGTTTCTCCTGCAGGTATCTTTCGCACTTGTGCTACAGTGGTTTTTAAAGTAGCTACTGTTTGTAATTTTATATTATTTGAAGAGTCAACTCCATACAACCCTATGCCCAGCCTCACCATATCAAATTGATATTCAGGATTTCTGGCTATGCCGGCAGTATTGGCAATATGTTGAATAAATGAATAACCCAGTGCCGATTGCAACATTGTACAAGCTTCAGCAAATTGATGAATCTGATGCGCAGTAAATGCATCTTGTGTAGGGTCTTCACTGGCTACTAAATGGCTCATCACCGATTTTATCATCAACTGCTGTTGATTGGTTAATTCAGTTATTAAAGCAGCTATTTCAGCTGGCTCAAAACCCAGGCGATTCATACCCGTATTCAATTTGATATGAATAGGATATTGTAATAACCCTTCCTTTAATAAATAGCTTTTAAATGTGTATAATAATTCAAATGAAAATATTTCGGGTTCTAAATTGTAATTGATGAGTGAATCAAAACTATGTTCATCGGGGCTCATCACCATGATGGGCAAGTTAATCCCTGCTTTACGCAAGGCGATACCCTCATCTGCATAAGCTACTGCTAAATAATCTACTTGTTGTTGTTGCAATTTTTTAGCCACTTCTCCTGCCCCACTTCCATAACTAAATGCCTTTACCATGGCCATTAATTTAGTGCTGGGCCTTAACAAAGATTGATACGATTTTAGATTCTGCACCATGGCAGTTAAATTGATCTCTAATACTGTTTGA
>VIKJ01000074.1 GCA_008080615.1 Chitinophagaceae bacterium
TGTAGAAATATTTCCGATAATGATCCATTGGATGATATAGATAATGGTCACGTTCTTCCCCATCCATCTAATCAATTTAAATACAATTGTATTACCCAAGTAATGATTGATTTCATTTACAAAGAATGCATGGCCCATAACAAATGCAATCACCCAAATAAAAAAAAGAATTCCGTGATGATAATAACTAAGTAGGTTAGAAGATATGTTTAAACCATAATCGAAAGTGAATGAGAGGAATAGTAATAAAATACCTGCAATCAATAACTTATCATTCTTGGTGTATAAAACCTTTAAGTTATTCCGTTGGTTAATATGATGAAACGCTATTCCAGTAAGCGGATATGCTAGCCAAGGGAATAGAGGAAAATAAGACCAGTCGGTACTGCCATATACATAAGCTGTAATATACTTTCCAGTATTACTATTGGGTAAAGAAGCATTGAGTAATTGCGATATAACAATAACAATTACTATACTTATTAAAGTGATAGGCAAACTTTTCTCTAGTATTTTTCTTATTCCAACAATTACCAATATACTCAAGCCTGCAAACTGTAATATGTCTACTCCAAATAAATAGGGGAATGGATCAATATTAAACCTTCCATTGTTAATTCCAATCAATAAATTAGCATTCAATGCAATGTTTAAAAATATACCGGCTGCAAATATTTGAATGCCCCTATTGATTAATTGTTGGGTAGTTTTTTTAGAATCTGCTAAAAAATATCCCAGCATAATCATGAAAACAGGTGCTACAGGCGGGCCTCCAAGAAATAAGGATAGCTTTCCTCCATGGCTGTTAAATATAGAGTTGCTGGCAAAATTTTCCAGTATATGTACCTGAATCATTAATACAACAGCAATACCTTTTAATAAGTCGGCCATTGGGGTTCTTGAAGTCATAAACTGGTTAGTTATTACTAAAAATACTACAAATAATAATACCGTTTTGAGGGTATATAAGTTTACTATCTACTTATTACTTTTAAAAAAAAATAAAATGAAACCGATAATCTTAATTGGGATTCTTTGTATGTATGTAAATTTTGGAATTGCTCAAAATTCTGAATTCGGAAAACAAGTGGTTAAATTGGGTTTGCCAACGAATACTAAGGCATATGAAGAGGCTGAGGCAGAATGGACAAGAAAATACGCCTATTCTGTAATGGTAGGAACTAGTAAGCTTTCTGCAGCAACAGGGGTGAGTGGTTTTAAAATAAAGGACGATGATATTAGAATTGTAGGATTTCTTCATCGTTTCAGTAAAATTGAGTATGATCAAATTTATGTAGAAACCAAAAGGGATGGCATTGTATTGGATTCACAAATTTTAAGAGGTAGAAGCATTAATGCAAGTTGGAAAGATTTTTATATTAAGTTGAAGGAAGTGGTTTTTAGTGATCAATACCTGATTTCGGTCTATTCATATCCGGATAAAATATTTCTTGGGAAGAAGAAATTTTATATTAAAAAAGAAATTTAGTAAAGTTTAATTGCTTCTTAAAAATACCCTATTAAGGGTATAGCTATCATTTTTGGTTTTTATAATTTAGATTTTTTAAACTAATTGCGTTTTTATGAAAAAATATCTTTTATTAATTCTAATATTTTCATTTGTTGTGATAATTCAAGCTCAATCACAACAAAAGCCTTTATCTGTTGAAGCATTGAATAAAAAAATAACCCAACAAATTGCAGATGGTAAATATGCTGAGGCCATCACAACCTGTAATTTGGTAATTGCTAGGCAACCTAAAGATTCTATAACAATTATGGTACGTAGTTCTCTCAAAGCACGATTGGGTAAGAATGATGAAGCAATTGCAGATATTAAAAAAAGTATTAAGAACAAGGATTCTGCAGCTAGTGTTATTGCATATTTGCCATTATTGGCCGAATTTTATCGTTCCAATAAATCTGGAGAATATTATTATAAAGCAGCTATTGCTTATGCACCTAAATTAGGCTTACCCTATTTTTTATATGGTGGTGAATTGTCTGAAAATGGCGATCATAAAAAAGCTATGGAGTACGTTGGAATAGGTTATCCTTTATTGTCTTTAAATGAACAAAAGAATTTTATAGACACGTATGCTCAAATCTACTATGCTGCTGGTTCTACTAAAGAAGCGTATGCTATTTTAGATAGTGTAATTAAGGAAGGCACCAATAATCACGAAGTTTATATTCGGTATTTAATATTTCTTAGAAACGATAAACGTTACCCGGAAGCTATTTCTTTAGCTGATCAACTGTTTGATAAAGACAGTACTGAAGATTATTTATATGCCCGATATAAAATTTACAATCAAATGGGCAATCAAGAAATGATTTGTAAAGATGTGGATCTATTGAATAAGTATTTTTCTGGATATGAAAATCTTTTATTGGAAAAAAAATGCCCAGATGCTAAAGCAGCAATCTTTCCTACTATAACTACAACGTATGTATTTGAAGTAACTACGCTCAAAAGCGTATATAACTTCAACATTACCAATCCAAAAGTAAATATGAGCAATGAAATTTCTTTTAATTGGAGGATGGAGGCACCTGTAAATAAAAATGGAAATGTAATTATATCAAAAGAAGCAGTTAATTCAGCACATGCATTATTAAATAGTTTTTCAGCAGGCGAGCTCTATAGTACCGATAAAACTTCAGTTTGGGTTAGTAATGCCGTTTTTCAACAAATAAAAAATGATGGATCAACTTTGATAAAATCGGGTAATGGAGCACCCAAAAAATTCACAGTTATAAATGACGTGGAAGCCATGAGTACAGAATCTTTAGTTGCAATGAATAGAGATGTTAATTTGGGTATGAAATGGTTAAATGTTATTCATATCAAATCGGAAGATGGTAGGGAAGAATTTTGGATAAATGATGACCCTCAAAATCCGATTATTACCAAAATGGTATTGGGTGATACTGGTATGTCTGTTGAACTAACAGAGATTAAAACTAAGCAATAGTGAAAAGTTTCCTGTTTTTTTTATGTTTAGTTTTGCTTACACTTTCTTGTAATGAGCGGTATAGCAAAAAAAATAATTTTACTGTTTCTGTAGAATTACAAGAGCATGAGTTGGAACGTAAACGTTTGCTGATTCAAGAAAAGTTTCATTTTAGTGATTTATATGATTTTACAGAAGGATTAGCCGTATTTAAAACTGATTCAACTGTGGGTGCTATAGATACTGCTGGAAATATAGTCTTTTCTATAAAAGGTGCTATATCATTAAGTCCATTTCATTTTGGATTTGCTGTGTTAACATATCAAGGAGAATTACAAACAAAAGCATTTGTAAATAAAATAGGCAAAATAATATACGTTGGAACTGATCATGGCCTACTGCATTTAGATCCTTTTGACAATTTTGGATATTCTTTTGTTATAGATAAAAATAATAGGAGAGGGTTAATTGACACTTTATTTAAAACCGTAATTGTACCTAATTTTGATGACATATTTGTTATTGGGAAAAATAGATTTCACGTAATTAATTCATTTAAGAGTGCAATTATTGATCAAACGGGTAAGTTCTTAGTTGACTATAAATTTAGTAATATTGAATATTTTACCCCTGATTATAAAATGATTGCAAAAACTAATAATCAATTTGGTATTTATGACTCTACGGGTTTATTGATAAGTTTATTTGATTGCGATGATTTAATTTATACTGGCGGTTTAATTGCAGTAAAAAAATCGGATAAAAAAGGGGCTCCTCAATGGGGTTATGCAGATACAGCTGGTAAAATAGTTATTCCATATGGAAAATACAACGATTGTAGCAGCTTTAGTAATGGCTTAGCAATGGTTTATAACGAACAGATTGATAAGACTAATCCCAATTATTATAGTAAACAAGTTGGTTTTATTGATATAACTGGTAAAGAGAAAATACCCCTAGAATATGAAGATGGTTTTTCTTTTCGAGAGGGAGTTGCCCTTGTAAAGAAAAATAGAAAATGGGGATATATTGATACATCAGGTAAAGTAGTATTAGATTTTATTTATGATAAAGCTGATTTTTTTTATAAAGGTTTTGCTAATGTTGTTCAAAATGGTAAAAGCATAACAATTGATCAAAAAGGTCAACCCTTATTTTAAGTATTTTATAGTAATGAAAACGTATCATTTAATATATTCGGAACCTTCTAAAGTATATCATCTTGTTGCATTAACATCATTGATATTCATTGAATTTCTATTACTTACATTATATACATTTAAAGTAAATTACTTTATTCCAACATGGGTAATCATATTTTGCTTTTTAATTGTCTATGTAGGAATAATATTTTATTTGAAAAGAAAGATTTTATCAGTTGAGTGTGAAGCAACCAAAACTGATAGAGGAATATTAATTGAGTTAAGTAGAACAAATTTCTTGTATACAAAAAAGGAAATAATTCTTAGTATCAATGCAATTAAACAAATTACAAGCAATACAGATCCAACTACTCACCAAATTTGTTATTTTCTGATCAATTTTATTGACCGGGCAAATAAAGTAAAACTTGGGTATCCAAAAAGTAAGCACCCAATTGATATGACTGATTTTTCAAATATAATTTGATATAATTACCTGGTATTATATACCAAGTAATGTTTATATTTATTTATTGCTGCAATTGAAAATGAATCATGAAAACCATTAGCTCTCTTTTTTTAGCCTTTTTATTTATTTGTAATTTAACTGCACAAAACAAGTTAGACAGCCTTGAATTTTATAATCAGAATAGTACTGATACCATTCGTCTAAATAAGTTAATTAATTATTGCTTTACACATATTGAAGAAATACCAGATGAGGCTTTTTTATACTCTCAAAAAGCTATTTTTAAAAGTAAAGAATTAAATTCATTTTCTTGTGAAGCAAGGGCAAATACTAATTTAGGCGCTATAGAAGCTTTAAGAGGAAACTATTCTCAAGCTTTAAAATATTATTTAGAAAGTCTTGCTTTATGGGAAAAGCTGAAGGGGTATCGTGGAATTTTATTGAGTAAGAATAATATAGCTCAAGTATATGGATATTTAAAAAAAACCGACCTGGAATACCAGTTTTTGAAAGAAGCAGAAACCATTGCTCAACAATATGCTTTCACAGATGAATTAGGACTAATAAAAACAAATCTTGCTATTTTTTATACGAATACAGGCGATTTTCGAAGGGCATTTAAGGAACAATCTGAGGCAATTTTGATTTATAGAAAAGTAAATAACTTTTCACAAATTTCCATTGGATATAGTAATGCAGGAGCTATTTTATTTTATTTAAATAAAATAGATAGTGCTATTTTATATTACCAAAAGTCGAAAGATTTAGGTGAAAAGATGAATAATAAAAAAGCAATTGCTTTAAGCTTTGCTAATTTGGCCGAAGCTTTTCAAAAAAAAGGAAATATTGATACAGCTACTCAGTATTATTTAAAGGCAATTGAAATTTCAAAATCAATTGGATTAAAAGATATTCTTTTATTTAGTTACGACCAATTAACATCTATTTATAAAAGCAATAAAAATTATGATAAAGCCTTTGAGTATATCAATTTAAAGCAAGTTATAAAAGACTCTATTTTTAATAGTAATGCTTCAAAGCAATTGGCTGAATTACAAACTAAGTACAATACTGATAAAAAAAATCATACTATAATAGAACAGGACTTGCAAATTAAAAATCAACAATATTGGCTAATCGTAACTATTATTTCATTCATTTTTTTGTTATTACTTATATTTTCAATTATACGTTGGTCTAAGTTAAAACAGGAAGCCAAAAATTTACAAAGTATGCGGGTTAAAGATGATCTTGCTACTAAAGCTATTCTTGCTGCCGAAGAAAATGAGAGAAAAAGAATTGCTTTAGAGCTGCATGATGGCGTTGGTCAAATGATTAGTGTTGCGAAAATGAATCTTAGTGCAATATCACATGACTTCGATTTTTTAAATAATGATCAAAAATTACAATTTGACAAAGCAATTTCCTTGGTAGACCAAAGTTGTGCTGAAGTAAGAAATGTTTCTCACTTAATGATGCCTATTGCATCTTTGAAATCAGGTTTGAGTTTTGCAGTTAAAAGTTTTTTAGATAAATAAATTTATATACATCTGGTATTGACCAAAGTATTGATATCAACATAGAAACAGTTGTATACAGAGTTTTACAAGAGGCTGTAACCAATGTTGTAAAGCATGCAAAAGCTACTCAGTTAGATATTTCAATAGTTTTTGAAAATAATTTTTTAAGTGCTACTATAGAAGATAATGGAATAGGTTTTAATTTAGAGGATATAGCTGAAAAAGATGGGATTGGATTGCAAAATATTAAAACCCGAATTAACTTTTTACAAGGTACTGTAGAGTGGGATTCTATTAAAGGAAAGGGAACTGTAATTGTTATCAATATCCCATTTGAAAAATTAGTAATTACTTGATTTCAAATGATGAATACTAGATCTATTAAAATTGCTATAGTTGATGACCACCAAATTGTAATTGATGGCATTTTATCATTGCTGCATAATAACCCTTTGTTTGAGGTAGTAGTTAGCTCTACTTCTGCTTTAGAGATGCTTCAATTACTTAAACTGCATGAGGTTGATGTATTAATAACAGATATTATGATGCCAGAAATGAGTGGCCAGGATTTGGCAAAATCAGTTAGAAATTCTTTCCCATCAATTAAAATATTTGCACTGAGTATGAACGGTCAGGGAGATATTGTAAATGAAATGATTAATGAATCTGATATTGTGGGATATGTTTTAAAAAATATAGGTAAAGAGGAGCTTTCGGAAGCAATTTGTAAGGTTGCTGCTGGGGGTATATATTTCAGTTCTCCCATTATTGACGTAAAACCAACACCAATAATGTGATTGGAATAATTAAGTATGCGTATAAACACAAATTAATTTAATATGGACGCCTATCTTTAAGCGTTTTCATATATAGGGCAATTTCTTTAGCCCCTTGAGTATTTAACTTTCCGGAATACCACCAAACAATATTAAATTCAACGGAATCATCTTTAGCACGCTGTTCTATACGATGGGAATTGCCTTTGTGAAAATCATTATAATAGGACATGTAAAGTAAGCTGTCTGTCTCTTGCAAATTTCCACTTACAATTTTAGTTTATATATGGGTCGTAGTAGCTTTTTAAATTTGTTTAATTAAAACCATTTTAGATTTTCATTCAATATTTCCACTTTTACATACTTTTAAAAATTAGCTATTGAAAAAGATTAATTTATTTATTTCACTATTATTTTTATTCACAATTGTGAATGCGCAACCGTTAATTAAAACCTATATAGGTGGCGGCATTTCTCTCCCTAACTTTAAATACAGTAATAATTATGGTAAAGACGCTTATCCACGAAGTATTTATCAGGGATATACTGTTGGTGCTTTTGCTAAAACTTCATTATTTGGCTCGCAAATGGAAATGACATTTGGGCTAAACTTAATACAAGCAGGAGCAATAGACAATGCCCCTTTAAATCCATTTTATAAAGAATTAAAAGTTAGACTTAACTATTTGCAAAGTGAATTTTATTTATCTACTCATATTAAATTCATTGAATTATGTGGTGGGTTTTATTTAAATAATGCGCTTAATGGTAAAAAAGTTTCTACAAAAATGGATGGTACTAATGCTAGTTCAGATATAAAATTTGGAATCTATTCTGATAATGGAGATGAAATGCATAAAAGTGATTTTGGTGTTAGCTTAAAAACAATTGTAAATATCTCCAAACTAAAACTGATAATTGGGTATTATAAAGGGATTGATAATATTAGCACTGTAGTTGAAGAAGATGTGCGAAACAAAATATTCACTATCGGCATGGCATATCCAATATTCCGTAATAATTAATTTAATTTTAATACTTATAAATATGAAAAAAGTAAATATCTCTATTATTTGTTGTTTTTTAATCTTATTTGTTTCTGCTCAAAATGAAAATATTTGTTTAAGTGGTAATTGTGTAAATGGTACTGGGGAATTAAAGTATGCCAGTGGGGAAGTATATAGTGGAAATTTCAAAAACAGCAAACCTAATGGTGAAGGAATACTTAAGGAATCACACGTTGATTCCATTATCTTACTTCCAAATTCGATGGAATCTAAAAAAGCTACAACATCGACTATACAGAAAGGTAGTTGGAAAAATGGAGAACTTAATGGGGAAGGGTATATGCTCATGAAAAGTCAAAAATTTATTGAACGTAAAGAAGCTTTACCAGATTCTAGCAATGGGTTAAAATATGTGTGGAATATTTATTCAGTTGAAAATTATGTTGAAATAAATGGCCATTTTAGTAATGGAATTGTGGAAGGGTATGCTGTTACCGAGTCATATACAACCAAGCAGGATGATCCAAAATCTAAAGTAGGTAATAGAAAGTACGAAGGAAATTTTAAAAATAGTGATCGGAATGGTAAAGGCAAATTGTATAAATGGATAAATGGCTCATATCAACTTACGAATGAGGGAGAATTTTTAAATGGGAAATTTATAAAGCCTTTAAAATAATATTTAAAAAAACTTTACCGATATGCGCACTAAAATATTATCAACTTCTTTTTTCTTGATTCTGAGTACCTATTTTGTATATGCTCAAACTGAAGTAAAAAAAGAATATTGGAGTTCAAAAAAACTAAAATCAGAAACTACCTATTTAAATGGGATAAAAAATGGGAAAGAGATTATTTATTCTTATTCTGGCAACAAGGAATCTGAAACTACTTATTTGAATGGAATAAAAAATGGTACTGAGATTATTTATTGGTATTCTGGTGATAAGGAATCTGAAATTAATTGGGTGAATGGTCTTAAGCAAGGAGTGAAAAAAAACTTTTACAAAGGTAAGATTCAATCTGAGATTCCATTTGTAAACGGAAAAAAGGAGGGGCTTGCATTAGATTATGATATGAAAAGTAATTTACGCAGTGATCAACTTTGGGAAAATGATAAAGTTAAATGTAGGGATAAAGAATTTTATGCGAATGGAAACCCCCAAAAAGAATGCCCTTGCATTAATGGAAAGAATAATGGCATCTATA
>VIKJ01000075.1 GCA_008080615.1 Chitinophagaceae bacterium
TAGTTAAAAGTGACCCTAATTCTCATTTGGTGGTCTCGCCAAGAATCGAACTTGGATCTGGAGCTTCGGAAACTCTTATACTATCCATTGTACTACGGGACCATTAGTTGCTGCAAATGTAAGAGATGTTTTTAAATCTGTTTCATCTGCATAAAACTTACATCCGTAGCTTTAGCTCGGCCATTGCAGCAGGTAAGAATACGCCAGTAGGCACACTTCTCATGATTTTCAAATCAGTAAATAAACTGCTTTCATTGTCTAAGAAAGAAAGTACATCAGCGGCTTTGTTGTGCTTAAAAATGGCAGCAAAAATTTCCGCACCACCCATTTTTTTGTGATGTAACACGTGTAGCAATGTGCTATCATATAATTGGGCTTTTGCCGCACTAAAATTATTTTTCAATGAAATGGGCTTACCCGCTTTCAATGCATCAATAATGGCAGCTGTTCTTTTTTGTATAAATTTAAATGCATAGCCACTGCTTGCTTTGGCCTGCCCTCCTGCAATTCCAATAAACACAATGGATTGGGTACTTTTAGGCAACTGTGCATTGGTCATAGGTATGATGCCAAATTCCTCGTGCTCAACTGTATAACTACTTAGCTTCAATTCATTACTTATATATGCTTTCAGCGCATGATCATATTCATCCTTCGGCAATAATGATTCTGTAAACAAAGTATATTCAACCAATGCTGTATTTGCACTAGTTGGAAGCACATACATAAACGTAGTACCATATTGTTGGTTTACCCTGAAATCCATGAACACTGCTCTATCCTTATCAAAGCTGGCGGTATCGGTTTTAATTACCCAACCTTTAAAATGCTGCAACAATAAATATTCATTAGCAGCAGGTTTAATTTCATTAAATAAAATGCTATTGAAAACTTTAGTAGCATAAATGGTTCTATCTGCCAATACAACAGAAGCAAGCTCTGTTGCTGCATCGATTTCTATTGAAACTACAGCTGCATTCAACCATTCAATATTGGAATGTTTTTTTGCAGCCTCTTGCACATAAGTATAAAATTGCAGCCCCTGAATCATTTTATATTCATAAGGCGCAATGGATAATTCACCAGCATAAGTTGGCGAAAAAAAATCCAGTGATTTCCAGCGATGATGTACAATGGGCTCAAAAATATCGGGTTGTTTTTCCCAAAAACACCAGGTTCTATCTGGTTGATTTTTTTCAGCTGCATCTATTACCAAAATAGATTTATCCAAAAAAAAATCATCCGACATCATCCGCATGAGCAAACTCATACCTGCACATCCTGCACCTGTAATAATATAGTCGTATTGTTGCTTCAATGCAGTTAAACGCTCTTTAATTGTTCGTCGCGCTTTATTTTATCCCAGTATTTTTTAGCCACTACCAACATACCAAAACTCTCTCCTTCTTCTTTATCAATATGCTTGTGGTGCATTTTATGCGCCCAGCGTATAGCCCTGATATATCGGTTATTAGATCGGGTAAAAAACTTAAACCGTTGGTGAATCACAATTTCATGCACCACAAAATAGGCGAAGCCATACATGGCTATACCAGCACCAATACTCACTACCCAATAATTTTGATTCATGCTACCTAGCATAATACATAGCCAACTAGGAATGGCAAAGATTACAAAGAAGGCGTCATTTTTTTCAAAGAAGCCAGTTCCTTTTTGATGATGGTCTTTATGTAAATACCATAAAAACCCATGCATTACATAACGGTGAGTAAGCCAGGTAATGCCTTCCATCAATACAAAAACAAGTAGAGTAACCAATACGTATATCATGTTATAAAAATGTTCTGAGTGTTAAAAAAAATAAAGCTTGTATAAATATTAAATGAATGGCGAATGGATTTTCTTTATTGAATGATAATTTTCTTGCAATAATGATCAACACTACACTAATTAAAAACCAACATACATAATTGAACACCGGAATTGTTTCAGAAGCCCATTGCCAATAGCCCAACTTTACAGCAATAGGTTCCATTAACCAATCAAAAAAGCTAGCCAATAGAGCGCCGTCTACAATTACAGAAAGCGTCTCAAACTTTTCTGATGGCAATGGTTGATCTTCTTTTATAAACCTACTCTTAACCCATCTATGTAATTGCTCCATAATAATTAAACAACAATACACCGTAACAAACCAGTTAATGCCAATTAATAAAGGAACACCCATCCATTTAGTACCCAATACATTTCCGTAACTATAATTTCCAAATAGATAGCCAGTATTTACACCAATCATTTCGGTAATCATGCCTGTTGCAAAACAAATCAAGAAAAAGAAAAAGAATCCTTTATTGGGCTTGGGCTGATTCCATAAAAGCAGCAGGGCCATCAAACTCAAATTCAATGGCGTATTGGCGATAAACCAATTGCGATAATCAGTAAATAAAATTCCAATGAGGCCACTCAAATGAAAGAGAATGGCCAAAAAAGCACTGGTTTTTAATTTAAAATTTGCTGTTCCCAATTTATTTCAATTCTTTTTGTACAAGATCGGCCATAATTTTGGCACTACTTAAACAAAGCGGAATACCTCCTCCAGGATGTACGCTTCCACCCACAAAGTACAACCCTTTTACATTCTTACTAAAATTAGGATGCCGCATAAAGGCAGCCATTTTACTATTAGAGCTAGTTCCGTATAATGAACCCATGTATGAAGCTGTTTTAGATTCAATGGAAACCGGCGTTAATACATGTTCTTCTTCAATTAAACTTTCAACGTCTTCGCCCAGCATGCGACTTAATTTTTTGATGATCGCCGCCCTATATATTTTTCCATATTCATCCCAATCCTGACCCTTATTAGCGGGTGCATTCACCATTACAAACCAATTTTCCTTTCCTTCAGGCGCTTGAATACCAGGCTCACATTTAGCCGTGATATTGATGTACACAGTTGGGTCATCAAAAACCTTACCCGTATTAAATAAATGATCAAACTCCGTTTTATAATCGGACGTAAAGAAAATATTGTGCAAACTCAATTCCTTAAACCATTTATTAATGCCCCAATAAAATATATACGCACTACTGCTTCTTTCTTGCTTCAACACTTCTTCTGCCACAATGGGCGCGTTCATCAATTGCTTGTAAGTAAAATAAACGTCCATATTACTTACTACCAAATTGGCCCATCTATTTTTTCCATCTACCACAACACCTTTCACGTTGTTTTCGGCATAGATGATTCTTTCTACTGGCATATCAAAGTGAAACTGTACGCCTATATCTTTTGCCAATTGAAACAATGCATTGGTAATGCTGATCATACCACCTGTAGGATAATAACTTCCTAAGTTATGTTCTAAGTGAGGTATCATGGTAAGCATGGCAGGCGCTTTATAAGGATTGCTTCCATTATACGTTGCATAGCGATTAAATAACTGAATGGTTTTAGCCGTATTAAACTGTTGCTGGTGCAGTTGATGCATAGACTTAAACAAATAGGGCAACCTTGTATATTTCAGCGCATTCAAAACGCCCGCACTCCAAAGTGTATTGAACTTATGCAATGAGTTTTGCAGAAAAAGCGTACCAATATGATTGTAAATTTTGGCTGATTGTTCTAAGAAACGAAGCGTATTCAAACGAGGTTCTCCCAACTTTTCTTCTAGCTCATTGGCAAATAATTGATTATCGGCAAATGCTTCTACTCTAGTTCCGTCTTCATAAAAATAATTACAACTCACTGGCATTTGAACATAGGAAAAATATTTTTCCATGGGAACGCCACATAAATCAAATAAAGCTTTGATATTTTCGGGTTGAGTAAACAAACTAGGGCCTGCATCAAATTGGTGTTCTCCCAAATTAAAATGAGATAGCTTGCCACCAGGATAACTATTCTTTTCGTAAACAGCCACTTCATAGCCCTGCATACGCAAGCGAATGGCCGATGCTATACCGGCAATACCGGCACCAATAATTACTGCATTTTGTTCTGTTGCCACCATGCTTTTACTTTAGGAAATGCAATTTTAAACCATGCAGTGTAAAATTCGGGTTCTGAATCCATTAATCGCTCAATTCTTTCAAAAGAACGAAATGCGTAGTTTTCTACTTCTATAGGATTGGGATGAACTGGACCATCATAATACCCAACAAACACATGATCAAATTCATACTCAGTAAGCCCATTCATAAATGGTGCTTTGTAAATAAAATCAAATATTTTCTCCATTGGAACTTCAAATCCCATTTCTTCTTTTAATCTGCGAGTAGCAGCATCGGTAATTTTTTCACCCTGCCTTGGATGGCTGCAACAGCTGTTGGTCCAAAGGCCCCCGCTATGGTATTTAGTAAGTGCTCTTTGTTGCAGTAACATTTCACCCTTACTATTAAAAATAAATACGCTGAAGGCCCTATGCAATAAGGCTTTCTCATGAGCTTCCATTTTTTCCATCAGGCCAATTTCATTGTCCTGTTCATCCACCAATATCACCTGCTCCATAAAAAGGGTTGTAATTGCTATAACAAGTTCAGCTGACTTCTGATACCAGCTTTAGCCAAAATATATATTTTACTATAATCAGGTATTCTGATGCGCTCTTCCATTATTTTTTGAGGCTGTACTTTCTTGATTTTTTTAAACAAAGAGAGATAGTATTTATAAGCTACATATACCCCAAAACGTGCTTTCAATGGCAAGTGTATGATGCCAGCATAAGCATCATCAAAATCCTTTTGAATATCTGCTTCAATTATGGTCTTATCTTCGGAAGTGAAGTTGCTGAAATCACATCCAGGAAAATATACTCTGTCTAATCCTTCATAATCTGCTTTTAAATCTCTTAAGAAATTTACTTTTTGAAAAGCAGCTCCAAGGCTTTTAGCAGCGGGTTTCAGGCTATCACACATGGCTTTATCTCCATCACAAAAAACAGTAAGGCACATTAAGCCCACTACTTCTGCACTACCATAAATATATTCTTCATAACCAGCACGATCGTACTTGGTTTTATCTAAATCCATTTCCATACTATGCAAAAAAGCATCAATGAGTTCATGATCTATATTGTACTCATTAACTGTTAGCTGAAAACTATTTAAGATAGGATTGAGGCTGATTTTGCGCTCAATTGCCTGGTAAGTTGATTCTTTAAATTCTTTTAGCAACACTTCCTTATCATGCCCATGAAAAGTATCTACAATTTCATCGGCAAAGCGAACGAAGCCATAGATATTAAAAATAGGTGTACGTAGATCCTTATGCAATAAACGGATGCTAGAAGAAAAGCTGGTGCTATATTTCTCCGTAGTAACCCTAGAGCAGTCTTGACTTACCTCATGAAAAAGATTCAACATAGTTTCTTTTATATTTAAAATGCTTTTTGAACTTCATTAGCAACCACTTCTCCACTGATTAAGCTAGGAGGTACTCCTGGCCCTGGAACGGTTAATTGCCCAGTGTAAAATAGGTTTTTTACCTTTTTACTCCTACATGACGGCTTAAGAACAGCTGTTTGTAGCAAAGTGTTCGCTAAACCATAGGCATTTCCTTTAAAAGAATTGTATTCACTCACAAATTCGGTATGAGCGAATGACTTTTTATATACAACAGCGTCTAAAATAGACTGACCTAGTTGTTTTTCCATCCTTCTAACAATATGTTCAAAGTATTGATCTCTTAGGGCTTCTGTATCGCCTGTTAAACCTGCCGCCACAGGGATCAGTAAAAATAAGTTTTCGCAACCATCGGGGGCAACCGTATCATCAGTAACAGATGTTGCACCTACATAAAATAGTGGATTGGTAGGCCATTCCTTGGTTGTATAAATTTCCTTCCCATGTACCTGAAATGAGGTATCAAAGAACAAACTATGGTGCTGTAATCCTTCTAAACGCTTATTTAAACCCACATAGTACAAAATACTACTTGGTGCCATTACTCTTTTGTCCCAATAAGCATCTGTATAACTACGATATTTTTTATCGAGTAGTTTGGTTTCTACGTGGTGATAATCTGCTCCACCTATAATTACATCTGCCGAAAAATGCATTTTCGCATTGGCATTATCCGCACCCTTGTGAATGGTTTCAATTCCTGTTGCAATACCATTCTCTACATTAATATGTTGTGTACAATTCTATACATGCCTCCCTTGGGATACCAAGTACCACCTTTGATATCTGCATAGTTCATTAAACTATACAGCGCTGGGGTATTTTCGGGCAATGCACCTAAAAACAACACAGGAAACTCCATTAATTCTACCAGCTTAGGATTCTTGAAATGCTTAGCCACATGGGTTTTGATAGAATTAAATACATCTAACCTAAATACGCCTTTTAATAAATCCCAATCTATAAATTCGGTGTAAGATTGCCCTGGTTTGAATACCAATTTGTTTACGCCTACCTCGTATTTGTAGGCTGCTTCACGCAT
>VIKJ01000076.1 GCA_008080615.1 Chitinophagaceae bacterium
TGATCAAATTACAAATAAAAAATGACCCTTTTGTTGCCATGCGCATTGCAGAATTTCGCAATCTTATGATTGGCAGATTTAGTTTTATCATGGGTTTAAGAATGTTGGGCACGTTGGTTGGTTGGTGGATTTATGAACTTACCAATGAACCATTTGCTATTGGATTAATAGGGCTTGCAGAAGTTGTACCTGCTGTATCATTATCATTATATGCAGGATATATTATTGATATCAGTGAAAAAAGAAAACTGCTATTGAAAGGAATCGCCTTTTATTTTTCCTGTGCTCTTTTATTATTTTTCTTAGCCAGCAATTTCACTGCCAATCAATTGAGTAAACACTGGATTGCATTTAGCATATATATCATTATTTTTTTTACAGGCATTATCAGGGCATTTACAGGACCCACTTTTGGCACAATGGTAGCTTCGATTGTTCCTAAAAATATTTTACAAAACGCAACCACCTGGAACCAAGGAATCTGGCTCTCTGCTTCAGTTACAGGCCATGCCACTGTTGGTTTTTTAATAGCCTTATTGGGAAATGCACAATCATTGATGATCATTTGTATAATGATTGCAATTGGATTTATTTTTTTACAACGCATTCATTCTAAACCTCCATTGAATGAGAAAGGTGAAAAAACAGGGCTTGCCAGTGTTAAAGAAGGATTGGATTATGTTTTTAAAACAAAGGAATTGTTAGGTGCCCTATCCTTAGATTTATTTGCTGTATTCTTTGGAGGTGCTGTTGCCATGATTCCTGTTTTTGCAAAAGACATTTTAAACGTTGGGCCAGTTGGTTTTGGTTGGCTAAATGCAGCAGCAGATATTGGCTCTATTATAATTATTGTACTGCTTACTTTTTTTCCGCTAAAATCTGGCCAAGGCAAAAAATTATTAATTGTAGTGGGCGGCTTTGGTATATGTATCATTGTTTTTGCTCTGTCCAAATTGTTTTGGTTATCGTTTATTGTACTAGTATTAAGTGGAATTTTAGACGGAGTGAGTATGATTATTAGGGGTACAATTGTACAGCTAAGAACGCCCGATCACATGCGAGGCAGAGTAATGAGTGTTAACTCTATGTTCATCAATAGCAGCAATGAACTTGGTCAATTTGAAAGCGGCATGGCCGCAAAACTGTTAGGCGTTATCCCATCAGTTGTTTTTGGAGGAAGTATGACTTTATTGGTGGTGATTATTACTTGGTTCAAAGCACCTAGTTTACGCAAAATGGAATACTAACTGAAAAGCTTATTTCTGGTTAACCGAAATTTTCTCCAAAACAAAATATACTGCCGGGCAAAAACTTGAATTCTTGAGGGTAATGGCAGGGCGTTTAAAAAACACATCTTCATCTGTATAAGGAAACCGATGGCAGTCTGATGGGCGATGCTCATAAATGGAACAAAAATTGTCTTCCCCCAAAAATGGGCAAGGTGTAGATTTTACAACATAGTCTCCATCCGAATCCAATGAAAGATAGGTATCTATAAATGCACTTTCCTTCATATGAAGGTGCTTACTAATCCTTTTGATATCGGGGGTTTTAAATCGAGGCGAATAATTTTTACAACAATTGGCACATTTTAAACAATCAATTTGTTCAAATGCTTCCTCATGTAAACTGGGTAATACCTTCAACACTTTATTCTTATCCACCCTACTCAACCAATTTTTATAGCGCTTTTGGTGCTCTGCACTTTTTTTTTCCCAGTTGGTTAACAATTCTTCTGCCACGCTGTTAGTTTATTAGATTTAAAATGAATTTTGCAAAGCATTATTTAATTTTGCAAAACTCCAACCAGTTCTAGCTCACCCGTTCAGTTGCGAAATTATGGATTCAATTAGAGAACAATGGCTTATTTTAATTTCTACACCAATCTACATGCTCATTATTGGCCTGGAATTACTCCTTTCGCATCTCCAGCACAAGAAACAATACTCCTTCAAAGATAGTTTCACTAATTTCTACCTCATGCTATTCAATGGGGGAATTGATTTGGCTTTCCGTTTGGTTTATTTAGCCATACTCCAATATTTTTATCTTCAATCTATATTAACTATACAAAACGTATTTGTTTATTGGCTTAGCTTATTGCTTTTAGAAGACTTTTTATATTACTGGTTACATCGCTTTGATCATCAAGTTCGCTTATTTTGGGCGGTACATGTTACCCATCATAGCAGTGTACTGATGAATTTCACCGTAGGTTTTAGATCTTCTGTATTTCAACCACTTTATCGTTTCATTTATTTCATTCCATTGGCTTTATTGGGCTTTAAGCCATTAGACATTTTGTTTATATATGCTGCAACCCAAATTTGGGGCATATTTGTTCATACAGAACTGATTCATAAAATGGGCTGGCTAGAATACATTTTTGTTACCCCATCGCATCATCGGGTTCATCACGGATCGAATATTAAATACCTAGACAAGAATATGGGTATGTTTTTAATTATTTGGGACAAGCTTTTTGGCACTTTTCAGCCCGAATTAAGCGCTAAAGAATATGAACCCTTACAGTATGGACTCACCAAAAATATAGAGCGATCAGATCCATTAACGGTAATTTTTCATGAATGGAGCGGTATTTTCAAAGACGTTACTCAAAAAGATATCTCCCTATATAGCAGGTGGATGTACTTGTTTGGGCCTCCTGGCTGGAGCCATAACGGAAGCCGGCATACCAGTGAACAATTGAGAAAAATGCACCATCCCCAAAAATAGATTTAACAAGCTATCCCCAACTTAGAACAAAACAGTAAAAATCCTGTTAGTTCATCTTAACTTCGCGGCACCAAAAATAGATTAGAAAATGAATTTATTCGAGCAACAATCTACCCAATTTCAACAACGTCATATAGGTCCTAACCAGCAAGAGCTGAAGGGTATGTTAAGTACTATCCAAGAACCTGAATTGGAATCATTGATAAGTAAAACAGTACCAGACAGCATCAGGATCAAATCTGACTTAGCTGTTCCCAACGCAATTAGTGAATTTGAGTACCTAACCCAGTTGAAAGCAGTTGCGGCAAAAAATAAATTGTATAAAAACTATATTGGTCAGGGATATTACGGCACCATCACTCCTAGCGTAATTCTCAGAAATATTTTTGAAAACCCAGGATGGTATACGCAATACACACCCTACCAGGCAGAAATTTCTCAAGGTAGATTAGAAAGCTTGTTGAACTTCCAAACCATGGTAACCGACTTAACTGGTTTGGCTATTTCTAACGCATCCTTATTAGATGAAGCTACCGCTGCAGCGGAAGCAATGGCCATGCTCTTTCATCAGGTAAATAAATCAGATCAAATCACCAAGCCCAAATTGTTTGTTGATGAAAATATTTTCCCTCAAACAAAATTGGTATTGATCACCAGAGCAGCACCTATTGGAATAGAAATCGTTTCAGGTGATTATAAAACAAGTGGTATGTAATTATGGCAACCGACTTACTAGCTTTAACCATGCTTACACCTCCTGGAGAATTAGGAGCTGATGTAGCTGTAGGTTCTGCCCAACGCTTTGGTGTACCAATGGGATATGGTGGCCCGCACGCTGCATTCTTTGCAACCAATGATGATTTTAAAAGAGGAATGCCAGGTAGGTTAATTGGAGTAAGTATTGATGCGCAGGGTAATCGCGCATTAAGAATGGCCTTACAAACAAGAGAGCAACATATTAAAAGAGAAAAAGCCACTTCCAATATTTGTACAGCTCAGGCTTTATTGGCCAATATGGCTGCGATGTATGCTGTTTATCATGGAGCAGATGGGCTAAAAAATATTGCAAAAAGAATTCACGGAATTGCTGCTACAATTTCAGCATCACTAACTCAGTTAGGATTAAAACAATCCAATGCAAGTTTTTTTGATACAATTCATCTTGCTGGGGTTGATGCTAATTTGATTAAAAATTCAGCAGAACAACACCAAAGTAATTTCCGTTATCATCCCGATGGATCTATCAGTATTAGCATTGATGAAACTACCACCATTGAAGATGCTAATACTATTCTAAAAATTGTTGAAACGGCATTAGAAAAAAGTACTGGCAATAGAATTACAGCGGAACAAATTCTTGCTACAAACACCAGTATTCCTGCCGAATTAACCAGAACATCTAGCTTCTTAACACATCCAGTGTTTAATAGCCATCATAGTGAAAGCCAAATGATGCGTTACATTAAGCAGTTAGAAAACAAAGATCTTTCTTTAAATACCAGCATGATAAGTTTGGGTAGCTGCACCATGAAATTAAATGCAGCAACCGAAATGATCCCAGTAAGTTGGCCAGAATTTGGTGGTCTACATCCATTTGTTCCAACCAATCAAACAGAAGGATACCAACAAATTTTATCCGAGTTGAATCAGTACCTCTGTGCTATTACAGGATTTACCGCTTGTAGTTTACAACCCAACAGTGGTGCGCAAGGCGAGTATGCAGGTTTACTTACCATCAGGGCATACCATGAAAACAGAAAAGAAAACCATAGGAATATTGTATTGATTCCAATAAGTGCACATGGTACAAACCCAGCCAGTGCTGTTATGGCAGGCTTTAAAGTGGTTGTAGTAAAATGTGATGATGCAGGAAATATAGACGTAGCTGACCTTGAAGCTAAAGCCATTCAATACAAAGAAAATTTAGGTGGATTAATGGTTACCTATCCATCAACCCATGGTGTATTTGAGGAAACGATCAAGGATATCTGTGCTATCATTCATCAACATGGAGGATTGGTTTATATGGATGGAGCTAATATGAATGCACAAGTAGGCTTAACGAGCCCAGGTATGATTGGTGCAGATGTTTGCCATTTAAACCTACATAAAACATTTGCTATACCACATGGTGGCGGCGGACCAGGAATGGGACCAATTTGTGTGAATGATAAACTTGCTCCATTTTTACCAGGACATCTAATTGGTTATAATCAAGAAGATTTAGCAGTAAGTGCTGCACCATTTGGATCTGCCAGTATTTTATTAATTAGTTATGCTTATATAAAAATGCTGGGGGCAGATGGAATTAGAATGGCCACTGAATATGCCATTTTAAATGCCAATTACATGAAAGCTCGTTTAGAAAAATATTATCCAATTTTATATACAGGTAAAAACGGCACTTGCGCACATGAGTTCATTGTAGACTTAAGACCGTTTAAGCAAACAGCAGGCGTTGAAGCTGAAGATGTTGCAAAGCGCTTAATTGATTATGGATTTCATGCCCCTACTATGAGTTTTCCAGTACCTGGAACAATCATGATAGAACCTACTGAAAGTGAAGACAAAGCAGAATTAGATCGTTTTTGTGATGCAATGATTTCTATTTATGAAGAAATAAAAGCCATTGAATTGGGTAAGATTAGTAAAACAGATAACCCACTTAAAAATGCTCCACATACGCAAGCTGTGGTTTGTGCTGATGAGTGGAATCATGCTTATACAAGACAAGAAGCTGCTTTCCCTTTATATTATGTTACTCAGAATAAGTTTTGGCCTAGTGTTGCAAGAGTGAACAATACACATGGAGACAGAAACTTAATTTGTACTTGTGAGCCAGTTTCATCTTATGCATAAGATAAGTTGAGCATGCGTACTTAGTATTAAAAACGAACAAAGTTTACAATATTGAGATACAGTACAGCAATTGATCTTAACTAAAATAACAATATACCTTAAAGTTCCAGTTACCTAAAGTAGCTGGAACTTTTTTATTGAACCCTATTTTTCAGCCTGTTGAAGTAGATATATGATGGCATCCTTATCGGCAACCAATTGCTCTAATTGCTGAATTTGCTTATGATAAGATTTGATTAATTCATCCGATAATTGATGCATGGTTCCCTCCCCGGTTACAAGCCAATGAATATCCAGGCTAGGATAATTTAACCTGATTTTTTCCAACACTGCAGAACCAACCGATCCCTTACCCCTCAATTGTTTACCCAAATACCCATTGGACAACCCACAAGTATGTTCAAATTCATAGGCACTTATTGCATTTTCAGCTAAGAATTGATATAAACGGTCTAATAATCGCATATTTCACACTGTTGTGTTTTTATATGCTGCGAATTAAACAATCATAATTAAAATGAAATAGGTGCGAAATACCTTATTTCAACTTTTTTTAACGCGATTATCAAGATGAAATCTAAGTGGGATAAGTTATTCAGCAAAAATTCACCTACCAACTTGTAGTGATTTTTAAAAATGAAGGGGAACCGAATCGCTGAGGAAAATTGCAATTTTAAATATTTATAAAATATTGATGAACAATAGATTATAAAGTTTAATTGAAATAAATTATCAATTCTTTAAGATTGTTGATATAAAAATGAAGAATAAAGAATAAGTGCAAAGACCAAAAAAATGTCGAATTTTAGTAACCCCTAACAGATCCGTAAATAGAATGCATAGTCGCTTGACCATATCAAACAACTTATTTGGCGTTTCAAAAACGCCGGGTATAAGCATAAAACGCAGAATATTTACAAATATTTTATCCGTAACAAAAAATTTTTACCCTATGTCGCGTTTTTTATTAACAGGCATTGTTTTAACGGTTGCTTTACTTCTATCCAGTTGCTCTGGCGGAAAACATTCGTCTAGCTCAAAAGGATACCTTAAAAGTAGCGCACCTCAAAACAACCCAAACACTAATAATGCGTATACACCAGCATCAGGTGCAACACCTACTATCGACAAAACACAGTTTGTACCATTCTCTAGAGAATTACAAATGAAGTTAGCCGCATACAATGTAGACACTAGACGTGTACAATTTTATATTGATCAAAAACTAGTGTTAACCCGTGCATTGGATAGCGCAAAAGCAGAAGTAGCTTCTGGTTCAGTTCGCTTTATTAATGGAAAACTGATTAACGAGATTATTATTCCTGCATATACGCCTGGAATAGTAGAATCGGCAGATTTAAATGGTATCCGTGTAAGTTTTGAAGCCGGAAATTCATTTTTATTTGTACCAGCAGAAGGAGAAGATAAATATGTTGTAGCTGGCAACAACTGGGATAATGGAACAGTAGAAGTTCCTTACGAAAAATCTGTTTACAAAGCATCTAGTGGTGCAAGTAATAGTGTAGCAGATGTTCGTTTGGTAGTAAAATTAACAGATGTAAATAAGAGTGATAAGAAAACCCGTACCCTACAAGGCAGAAAGTTGGGCTTATAGAATTTTAATCCTTGCCTTACCTCAAAAAGCACCTATTGGTGCTTTTTGTATTTATACTATTGCCTAAAATCAAATAGAGTGGCTGTAAAAATAGCCCGCTCCCGCTTTTTAACAATTACATCCCAATTTCCTCTATAACGCAAGGTTTTGGGAACAATCAGATTCCCTACACGCGTCATTTCTACATTCATGGTTACATCAAAATCATAAAAACCAGCTTTATAGCTTAAGGAATAATCCCTTGCTAGCACTTCCATCGACTTCATATCGAACCAAGTAATCATTTGATCTACCACTATTTTATCGTTCTTCAAGAACCCTAAATTTTCTTTAGGAGTGATGGAAAAAACATAACACAAAGCTCCTTTGTATTCCTGTATATCTAATTTATAGTCGTATAACTTATGAGCGCTTTCATCATAGAGATCTAGCTTATCACCAATAAAAGGAATGCCGCTGATTTTTTTCCCAGGGTTAAAAAACAATATTTTAAGTTGCTCTTTGTGCTTATCTATCCCCGATTTATTTGATATAGTTAAATTTCTTCCTTTTACAATATTATTCTCTCCACATATAGTGCCCTTTGTAAAAAAAAGAGAAGCATATAATTCGGGCGTTGTGTAATTGTATTTCTTATTAGCATCATAAAAATTGCCTGTAACCTGTTCTTCTAATACATCCATGGTTCTACAACCATTCAATCTATTTTGCCTTGTTTTACTATACAAAGAAGCTTTTACTGCTCCTTTTTTATCTAACATCTTTATATCATTAAAAGAGCTGAAACCCAATACCCTTAAGTTTCTAAACGCTTTGTAAAAACTAGTGTCTTCTTTAATTTGCTCTAGCAAATGTTTGTAATCGAAATTATTGCGCACAACTACTTCGGCTAGTGTAAATCTTTTTTCATCAATCACTACAGTAGTGTCCTGCGCAAACGCATTGCTTACAAAGGATAAAGCAAATAGGCAGGCTAGGAATTTCATCATTTAGCAAAACTCATTTTATAATCTACTTTTATTTTACCCTTGCTGATATCATTCAACTTGCTTTGCAACATTTTTTTGCGTAGCGGTTTTAAATAATCGATGAATAATTTCCCTTCAATATGATCATATTCGTGTAAAATAACACGGGCAGTTATGCCGGCAAATGTTTCGGTAAATTCTACAAAATCTTCATTACAATATTGAATGGTTACCCTTTCGGCCCGCATGATGTCTTCTCTAATTTTAGGGATACTTAAACAACCTTCATTGTAAGCCCAGTCTTCCCCATCTGTAGAAATTACCTTCGCATTGATAAACACTTTTTTTATTCCAGGGCCATCGGTATACGCTGTTTTCTCTTCCTCATCCATATTCTCAAAAATCTGCTCACTATCTACCACAAAAAGGCGGATATCTTTATTAATTTGAGGTGCAGCAAGGCCTACTCCATTGCTAGAATACATGGTTTCCCACATATCATCTAACAATTTTTTAAAATCGGGGTAACTAGCATCAATGGGCTTGCTTACTTTTCTTAAAACGGGCGCCCCATATGCAACAATAGGAAGAATCATTATACTAATACTTGATGAATTGTGCGAAGTTAACCCGAAACGGGGAACCTACAAACTGGCTTATTCTATAGATTGTAAATACTCTTGCAACATAATGGTGGCGGCAATCTGGTCTATATTGCCTTTTTCCCTCCTATCTTTCTTTTTCATTCCCATATCTATCATAGCCCGAACAGCCATTTTGGAGGTATATCGCTCATCTACTTTTTGAATGGGTATATGCGGAAAAGTTTTTGCCAAATTTTTTATTGCAGCAGCAACAAGCGGCGTAGCATGCGTTGCAGAGTCATCTAAATTTTTGGGCTCGCCAATCAGGATTAATTCAACCGCTTCTTTAGCAAAATAATCGGTTAAAAAAGCAATCAACTCTTTAGATGGAATAGTGGTTAATGCAGTAGCAATCATTTTAAAAGGATCAGTAACTGCTAGTCCTGTTCTTTTTCCCCCATAATCAATACAAATAATTCTTGCCACTTTTGTTTGTTTTACCAACCGTACTGTAAAAAAATTGCCCCAATTACAATGGCGCCAAATACAATACTGGCAATTCCATTGGCCGTCATAAAAGCTAAGTTCACCCTACTTAAATCATTGGGCTTAACTAAGCGGTGTTGAAAAATCAACATAC
>VIKJ01000077.1 GCA_008080615.1 Chitinophagaceae bacterium
GTGTTGGCAATTGTGTTAATTTTCATTTGCTATTTAGCAGGAATTTTTGGGGGTAGAGAATATTGGGAGTACCCACCTAAAATCTCTATTTTAATTGTAGCAGGATGGGTATTATTGTTGATAAATTATATTAAATCAATAAATAGTTTAATAAATCAACCCGTTTACATTTGGATGTGGCTTACTGGAATTGTATTTTTTTTATTTACATTTTCCGAATCTTATTTATGGTTACTCCCTTATTTTAAGAGAAACATAATTAATGATATGACCATTCAATGGAAATCATATGGCAGTATGGTAGGTGCATGGAATATGCTTATTTATGGATCTGCGGTTTTTTTAATGAGTAAAATTAGCAATAACAAAGCAGCAGCTTATAGTAAAACCGCTTTCACTCTTTATTTTATTGGTCTATTTAATTTGATGTTTAATTGGGGTCACCATATTTATACCTTACCTACACATCAATATATTAGGGTAGTTAGTTATGCAGTAAGTATGACTGAATTATTATTGTTGGGGCATATCATATACGATTGGAAAAAGCATTTAACTGTATCACAGAAATTTAATTCTATACTTAGTTTTCGATTTTTATTGGCTGCTGATACTTGGATTTTTTTAAACCTAGTTTTAGCTATTGGCATGTCTATTCCTGCCATTAATTTATATACGCATGGCACCCATATTACTGTTGCACATGCAATGGGTACAACAATAGGTATAAATAGCATGTTATTAATTGCATTTGTAGTAGACATTCTTTATGCCAATCAGCAAAAAAATAAACCAATTAAAAAATGGGTAACAATTGGGTTTTGGATTAGCAATGCTTCATTGCTTATTTTTTGGTTGGCTCTAATTATTTCAGGTGCAATAAAAGCTAAGTGGCAAATGAGTGCAGAACCCGAAGTGTTTAGTGTAATGATGTTACAATTAAGACCCTTTTTTGTAGTATTTCTATTTTCTGGAACTACCTTGGCCTTCGGATTATGTTTGATATTGATTCCTTTACTTAAAATTAAGCAGAATGCTAAAAGTTACTAAGATTTTTAGATTTGAAACAGCACATGCTATTCATGGATACAATGGTCATTGTAAAAATATTCACGGTCATTCTTATGTATTGCATGTAACTGTTGGAGACCCAATAGGTGATATTGCTTTTTTACCAAAACCCGGATTCATTGTAGATTTCAAGGATTTAAAAAAATGGGTGAATGAAATTATTATACAAGAATTTGATCATTGCCTTATTTTATCAAAAGATTTCGTTAAAGAACATCCCAATACCGCCAGAACAGAAAATTTACTTATTTGGGAAATGGAACCTACTGCTGAAAACATTCTTTTACATATTAAAAACAAATTATTAAAAGCTTTGCCAGATAATATTTTATTGAAAAAATTAATCATTTATGAAACTAATGACTCCTATGCAGAATGGGAATCAAATGCCTTCTAAATAAAATACAACTACGTTAATCTTATCCAATGTAGCTTTTTACCAAACCCTAAAGCATTATTAGTATACTTAATATGATTAAGCTGTATAACCCAAACATTACCAGGAACAGCCAATGCCATTGGATACTTTTTATGATACGCAATTGATGCCCGTTTCACCATTGGGTTGGCATTATCTAACACTATCCCTTCAAATTGCACGCCTTTTACCTTAAGTTTATTTAGCTTATCGGGGAGTATAGTTCCAGCAATATTTGATTTGGCCAAAATATTAACAGAGTGGGCTGTATCTAATGTTGACTTGTAATATAATAACTGTTCAGTGCTATTAAATAAATAATAGCAGGTGAAACAATAAGGTTGCATTATTGCATTGATACAGCAAATATTAGCGCAAGTATTTTGTTGAATAAAATTGAATATTTGCTGGTTCATTGTACTTTAATGATTCTTACAGGACACGCGGCTGCAATATTTTTTGATTGTTGAACCTGTATAACTGGAATTGATAATATAAATAATCCATTTTTACCTACAGAATTTATTAGAGTGGCTTTCCCATCTTTTTTACTCATGCACCAATATGCTGGTTGTTGTTCAATGCAAAATCCGCATCCAATACATTTTGAGCGATAATGTAGAATCTTACTCATTATTTGAATTTACAATTTTGTATAACTTATTATTAGCAGTAACTTTTGTAGCAAATGGAAAACTAATTTTATCTCCCTTTACGGCTACATTAGTTTCTATTCCATTTACCCTGAGCTTACTCATACGTTCTTTTACCATCCCGCAAGCAGGCCCAGTAATCATAAGCATATCGCCCATTTTAATTGAACCTGATTCAATTTCAAATTCACCAATGCCTATTTTTGAATAATATTTACTGCCCTTACCTACGTAAACTTTTTTCTCCAATGCAGCTGAACCCGAGTTATTGGTCCATTCACCTAACCTTCTTCCAAGAAAATAACCCTCCCAAAATCCTCGGTTGTATACTTTGCTCATGGCTAATTTCCAATTGATTATTTTATCTGCCGAGTAGGTTCCATTTCTAATTGATGCTAATGCTTCTCTATAACAAGTTGTAACAATTTGTACATACTCCGCACCTTTGGATCTACCTTCTATTTTTAATACATCAACACCACTGGCAATAAGCTGATCTAATATATCAATAGTACAAAGATCCTTGGGAGACATGATGTATTCATTATCTATCAACAGTTCTTGTTCATGTTCAATATCCTTTACAATATATTGCCTTCGGCAGTTTTGAACACAAGCGCCTCTATTGGCTGAAGCATTTTGGGTATGTAAACTCAAATAACATTTACCAGATATAGCCATACATAAAGCTCCATGAACAAATAACTCAATTTTAATGAGAGCACCAGCTGGTCCTTTAATCTGCTGCCGTTTGATCTCTTTTGAAATAGAATCAATTTGTTGTAAGGTGAGTTCTCTCGCAAGTACCACCACATCCGCATAGCGGGAAAAGAACTTCACAGATTCTATATTACTAACATTGGCCTGAGTTGAAATATGTAAGGGTATACCCAGCTGGCTACAATATTCAATAACAGAAAAATCTGCTGCAATTACTGCATGTATCCCCTCATTCTTTGCTTCCTTTAAAATAGATTTAAGTAATTGCATATCGTGCTCATACATTACAGTATTAAGTGTTAGATATGCTTTTAATCCATTTACTTTACAAATGCTAACAACCTTTTTTATATCACTTATTTCGAATGATCTACTCGAACGGGTTCTCATGTTTAACTGTTCTACTCCAAAATAAATACTATTTGCACCTGCATTTATTGCAGCTTGTAAACTTTCATAAGAACCAACTGGAGCTAAAATTTCCACATTTGTATTAATTAACTGTAATGGCATATTTATAATTTAAAAAATCCATTGTTAATTCTGCATCATTCAAATCTTTTTGAAATTTCAACTGCTCTTGTTCACTTAAACAAGCTAAATTCCGATAGTACAAAATGCCATTTTTTAAATTTTCAAAAAAATAAGTATAATATTTTTTTAATTTTGCAACTTGCTCTAAGGGTAAACTATCCTTCAATTGCTCTGCCAAATAATCTATATATAAATTTAATTCGGCAATAAATACATGTGGCCTATTTGCATTAATCATGATATTCGTTCTACCATATATATGGTTTACCATAGTTTTAAGCGAAACTATTTTAGCAAAGTTCACAATATTGGGGCCTGGGCAAATAGTTACAGCATTTAAAGACTTAACAAAAACCTGCTTATAATTTATGGCTGCTGAATTACTTAACCCAATACATAAACATTCTTTTGATAAGGTTGTGGAAACTTGTTGCTGATATTCTATATCAGATAACTTTTGCGATTGTAGATGTGCAATTTTTAATTGAATATATTTTTTAGAAGCTGTACATATTGGTTCCTTAGTGAACTCTGTATTGAGTGCCAGATGCTTTTCGGTACAAGGACTTCCTGGTTTAAGTTTAGTAATTCGCTCTGCTTTTTCTATTTCGGAACTCGTGCCTTTTAAATAATGAAACCGAACGCCTAAGGGAGAATTATGGCTTAAAACCAAATCATTTTCTTTGGCATTGCAGAGTTGTTTTAATGTATTTTCATCTACCGTTGTAGCTTCTGGTACCAATAAAAAAGGTGTTCCCCAACCTATACTATCCATTCCATAATACTCCTGCAATAATTTATTTTCATTTGCTGTTCCTATTCCACCTTGTACTGAAAATAATAATTTAGGCATTTGCAAAAGAGGTATTCCCCCCTTTCTTTCTACTGCTGCATTATATAAAGCAAATAAATCTGTTTGCAATTGTTGCCTGTTTAACTTAAACTCCTCTAAAATTGGCCCAAGTAAAAACCCATCTGTTGCAAAAGCATGGCCACCACAATTTAAGCCCGATTCTATCCTAAACTCACTTACCCAAATACCCTTCTTAGCAAGCATTTTACCTTGAATAAGGGCAGAACGATAATCACTTACTTTAATAATAATTCTCTTACTAAAACTACCATCTGCATTTATTCTTAACGCTTCTACATTTTCTAAATAGCTAAACAAACGCGGATTCATTCCAGCAGAAAAAATCACAGATGAATTACATAAATTACTGTTCGCATATCCCCTTAATGCTGCAATAGCATCAGATCCATCTTGAACCAATTCACCAGCTTTATTGCGTTGATCTCTGTCTATTTTGGTCATAATATTTACATCAATACTTCCTGGCCTAATTTGTTTCCTCAACAATTGTTGCAACTGTTCTTTTTCAGTTGAATTTGTCAGCTGATTCATTTGCAAATACAACTTTTTTAACATGCAATCTTCTGGTAGTAATTCAAAGTATTTTACTATTTCAGAACCTGCGTCAAAAGCAGCATTACTCATTTTTTCAATCTGCTTTTGTACTATATCATTCAATAAATTAAGATAATCTGTGATTCTTTTTGCCCTATAATCGGGCTCAGTTGCTAAAATTGGGTAGTAATTGCGATTGGCTTGAGGATAGTAAACTTTTCGCATCATTTCTATCAATTTATCTTCTACAATAGAAATAACCGATGAAATCCCATACTGGGCTACTTTAATTGGTGAATCAATGGTGTAAGCCAATCCCATTACTGGGATATGAAAATTATGTAAAGTGTAATTTTGTTGCATAGTAGTAAAGATAATTAATTAAGGATATTATTATCTTTAATTAATAAATAAAAATAAAATAAGTAGTTTAAACTGGAATAAAACATTAACCAATCAAATAAGCCAATCCATCGTTTACAGTTTCACATAAATTATACACTTTCTTTTGCTGGCACATTGCTTTAAATTGATCTCTGATGATTTTATAATCATCATGTATGGGGCAGAGATGGGTGGCAGAGCATTTACTTAAACCAAGTCCACATTGATCAAAAACTTCTTTTCCATCAATGGCATCTATGATTTTTATAATAGACTGGTTCTTATGTTTTGTAAGAATATAAAAGCCACCAGTAGGGCCTTTTGCGCTATTAATTATATCCTCTTTTACCAACACCTGAAGAATCTTACCAACCGTGTGTTCACTAGCATCAATAAATTCTGCTATTTCTTTTATGCTAGCCTTTTCTCCAGAATTAAATTTAGAAGCTAGATAAATAACTGCCTTTATGGCTGTTTTACAAGTAAGACTAAGCATTTAGTGTTTGTTTAAAAATTCACGTCCTTCAACTGAAATCATTTCATGGCTCCAAGGTGGATCAAAGGTTAAATCTATTTCAGCCTCGTATTCGGGGAAGCTTAATTTCAAATTTTCTTTCACAGCATTCGTTATAGATTCACCCATCGGGCAGAATTGTGTGGTAAGCGTCATTGCACAATAAATCTTCTTTTCATTTTCATCAAAATCTAATTGATAAATCAAGCCCAAATCAATAATATTTAACCCTATTTCAGGATCCATAACATTTTGCAGCGCCGCCAAAGCTACTGTGCTTTTTATATTGTTATTTGTAATTACA
>VIKJ01000078.1 GCA_008080615.1 Chitinophagaceae bacterium
ATACTGCTGCATACGAGGATTGATGGTTGTATAAATTTTTAAACCATCTCTGTATAAATCATAACTATCCCCGTTATTTTTTTTATGTTCCTTGCACCATTTTTTCATTTCTTCCCCTAAAACCATACGGAAATAAGGTCCTAACCCAGTTGTTTCATCTAATTTTTTGTAGTTTAATTCTATTGGTTGAAGTTTTAATGCCTTCGCATCATTTTCATCCAATACTTTATAACCAACCATTCTATTGAGTACTAAATTTCTTCTGTCTAGTGCTTTCTTGGGATTGCTTCTTGGGTTATAAACACCAGGGCCATTAATCATCCCGATCAATACAGCGGCTTCTGAAACATTAATTCTATCTGGTTCTTTTTGAAAAAAAGTTTTAGATGCATTTCTGATCCCAAATACATTGTCTCCAAAAGCAACAGTATTTAGATATAGGGTAAGAATTTCTTCTTTAGTAAAATTGCGTTCTAGCTTAACAGCAATGATGCATTCTTTTATTTTTTGTAAACCTCTTAAGATAAAATTCTTAGTACTCCAGTTTTCTGTAAAAAGATTTTTAGCTGTTTGCATGGTGATCGTACTAGCACCTCCTTCACTCCCTAAATAAAATACCGCCCTTGCCAAAGATTTACCATCTATGCCACTATGATCATAAAACCGTTTATCTTCTGTTGCTACCAATGCATCAATGGCATATTTACTAATGTCTTTATATTTTACATTAATTCTATCCTCAATATAATATTTACCCATCAGGGTGCCATCTTCGGCATATACCTGGCTGGCCAACGAAGCAGTTGGGTTCTCAATATCATCAAGGTCGGGCATACTCCCAATCCAACCATAATTAAGCATTAAAAGAAATACAAATAGGAAGGCAAATCCCCCAAAAAAAATCTTCCAAAATATCCTTACTGATTTAGTCATAATATGGTTAAAATAATCGGGTTAAAGCTAAACAAGAGTTTTGGGATACGGATAAGAATTTGGTTAAAATTTATCAGGAAATAAGGTATGAAGAAAAGCCTGATAGGCCGAAGGGTTCTTATTCGATCTCAATAAAGCAAGATTGGCAGGGCTAATAAAGCTATAATTGTATTTGTCTGCAGGCAGCCATGGTACAATTCTGTTGCTGGTAATGGGTTTGGTTTGGTCTATATAAGAGCTTGCATCTGCTGCATTCTTAAAAGGGCCAATTAATAAATAATGTGTACTGTCGGTGATTTTTGTAGCAGATACGGTTAGTTTTTGTTGATTAAACCGCCCTTGGTTAAATCGGTTGAAAGCATTTCTTGCTTCACTAATAAAAATGGGATCAACCATGGTTAAAACCAATACTACAAACTGAGTATCGCTAGCAATAAATTCAAATTTATTTTGTACGGCACTGGGTGTTGGAGTAGCTATTGTAGCAAGTAAAGCTGGGCTAGTGATTTTTTTAGGTGTATTAGGAGAAGTGGTATCTTTTTTTGGTAAATCTATTTTAGTTACATCGGTATTGTTGAGCTCTACATTTCTTACAATGGGTTCTTCTATTTTTTCTATTGTTAAATTGGTTAAATAAGACTCAATTTCTTTTCTTCTTTTCAATACATCAATCATTGTTGCGGCTTTACTGGCTATTTCTGTTTTAGGAAATAATGCAGCAATATTTTCTAGGCGACTGATGGCAATGCTATCCTGCTGTAGTTTTACATAATAAACAGATTCTATGTACAATAACTGAGGCGTCCAAAATTGTTTCCCAAATTGTTGATCAGCTTCAATTTTTTTTCTTTTTGCAGTTTCAAATCTCCCTTCTAAAAAATCTCTGTAGATACTTTCATAAGCTTGTTCGGCCGGGTTCGTTTTTACGTTTGAAGAAACTGCAGTTAAATTTCTCGTTAATTTTCCTGAAGGAAATTTTGTGGATAGTTGTTTTACCAATGAGTCGGCCTTGCCAAATTCACCCGTTTTATTGTAACAGCTATTTAGTTGGTATAATAGTTTTTCAGAAGCAGTAGAGTCTGGATATCTTTTTAAGATAGATTCATACGCTTCGATGGCTTTTGGAAAATCATTTAAATAGTATTGAAATGTATAGCCAATTTGCATGTATGCTTCTTTGATTTTATCATTAGATTGTTGAATGGCAGCTGTGCTAAGTGGCAATTCATTGGTTAAAGCAAAAATAGAAATTTCTTTTTCGGTTGGCTTGGCATTACTTTTTAAGGTTACTACATCTGATACATCAGGAGAAGTGTTACTAAAAGAGCGATCAACAATCGACTGCCTTCTCCAATTGTCTATATTGGGTCGATTGCCCCATTTGGCTTTAAATTCACTAAGTCCTTTTGTTTTTAATGACCCGCTACTAAAATAAAAATCATTTCCTGCAGGCTTAAATAAATCTTCAGGAGCTGCAATAGGCATAACACTACCAAATGAAAGATCTGTATCCGTTTCTTTTAATCCTTTTTCTTTTCTTAATTTTTTAAGTATATTCTTCAAATAAAGATTTCTTGCTTCAATAGGCATTGAGGCTATTAATTGTAAACTATCTTCTAATTGTATCACAATTAAATTAACGGCTATGCTATCTAAAGGAGTTTTTCTATTTTGAATAATCACTTGTTTGGGAATTGGCAAATAGGCTACCTGAATGCTATCATAGTAACGGGCAGCATGCACATATTTTTTTGTTGTATAGGCAATATCTGCTAATTGTAATAAGCTTTGCTGTTTTAATGCTTCATTGTTTTCGCTTGTTGCAATACTTTTGAGTAAATATTTTTCTGCATTTTTAAATTCGGCTCTTTTTAATTCTAACGCAGCAGCACTATAATAAATAATATCTCTATAGCCTTGGTATTTATCTTTTTTAGCCATTGCTAAGAGTTGGTTTAAATTCTCTTGTATTGCATTGGGTTTGCTCTCCGAACTTAAACTTACAATTTGTAAACGTGCATATACTTCCATTAGGGGGTCGGAACTATGTTGAATGGCTTTTTCATACATTTTAATAGATGCTGAATCATTGTGCGCACGTTCAAAAAGTTGTGCAGCTAAAAATTCCCATCTTGCTTTTTGTGCTGTTGTTTCTGCATTATTTAATGCCATTGTTAAAAAATGTGCAGCACTGTCATTGGCTTGCAGATTGTATTGCAAATAGGCTTCCAATTCATACCATTTTGTTTTTAAACGTGCAGGGAACAATCGATCAGATCTAATGATCTCTAATAAAGCGGCAGCTTCAGTTAGTTTTTTTTGCTCAATATAGTTTCTAACCTGCCATAAAAAACTTTCGTTTCTTGTAGGAATATCAGCAGATATTTTTTTCCAAATATTTCTTTTTTCATCTGTTGAAATGGTGAAAATTCCTTTTGTATTACTGGCATTACTGCCAATAGGAATATCATATCCATCATCTTTGGAGGCAAAAGCGTAATTCATGTATTGAAATACAACAGCAGCGGAATCGAAATTTTTCCTATGCAAATAAGCTTTGCCTAGTAATAAATAAAATTGATCTACCCAATCACTTCGTAAATCGTGTAATAATAATCCTGCAGTACATTTATAAATTACCGTATCAATTTGGCCCTTGGCAGTTTCATCTAAACTGTAATTGTAAAAGGGAAGCAACTGTGTATAATCTTCTTTAAAGGATTCTTTTGCTTTAGAAATGATGGCCTCTAATTTGGTATTTGCGTTAAAGAAGTAATTGTATTGACTTACCATGTTTGTGTAAAGCCTTTTAGGGATGGTAAATTTCTTATTACCCGTTTTTTCTGATGGGAGGGCACGATTTTGGTATTTGGCAGGCTTTTGTAGTTCGATGGTTGTATTTGGCTGAGCAAAACTGCTAAAAAAGCAGAGCAAAAAGGCCAGCAAAAGGCAATGACGATGAAAATGGGTTTCTCTGTACATAAAATCACTTAAAAATACAGTTAATTCTGATCTATTTCAGTATAAAACCGAGTCAATCATTACCTTTAACCTGTTTTTATATTATGGCTAAAATTAATCCAGAAAGTACATTCAAAAGACTCCGGAACACCTACCGATTGGTATTGATGAATGACGACACATTCGAAGAAATGCTTACCCTTCGATTATCGAGGCTAAGTGTATACATTGGCCTAAGTACCATCTTTGTTATTTTGGTTGGTCTTACGATTGCTTTAATTGCCTTTTCGCCCCTCAAATATTATATCCCAGGGTATGGAACCAAAGAAAGTAGAACAGCCCTTCAGTTACTAAAAATTCGTACTGATTCTTTGGAGCAAGCCATTTATTATAAGGAACAGTATATTGAAGGAGTAAAGAAAGTATTATCTGGTAATGCTCCAACACAATTAGATACGGTTCCTTTGGTTATTCCCAAAGTAGAATCTTCAAACGATTAAACCATAGTTGATACGATAGCGATGAATAGTCAAAAGCGAAAATTATTTTTACCACTGCTCATTCTATTTATCATGGTAAATGGATTGTCTCTTGTATTCTCCCAAGCGTTAAAGCAACGTCAATTAGACAACGAAGTAGTTATTGTAGCCAATACCTTATTGTTTTTAATCAGCGCAATTAGTTTGTTTATGCAAATAAAGGGCGCTGCCAATACCAATCCACATGCAATGGTAAGGGGTGTTATGGGTTCTGTTGTAATGAAATTATTTGTACTTGGAACTGCTGCTTTTTTATATTTATATATGGCTGGAGAACAAAAAAGCGTGAATGCATTGTTTGTAAGTATGGGGCTTTACATTATTTATACTTGGCTTGAAGTAAGAATTGCATTGAAAATAAAACCAAGTAAAAATGGCGACAACTGAGCATCCTTTAAATGAGCTTGCTCGTTTTTTACCCGAAGGAAGCTTTGATAAAGTGGTTGATTATTTGCATCGGTATAAGGTTCATTTAACTGTAGCAAAAGAGCGTAAATCGGTACTAGGAGATTATCGACACGCACATCAAGGAAATAATCATCGAATTAGCGTTAATGGAAACTTAAATCAATACGAGTTCTTAATTACGTTATTACATGAGCTAGCTCATTTACTTACCTATGAAACCTATAAAAATAGGGTAGAGTCTCATGGGAAAGAATGGAAAAGCTGTTATAGTAATTTATTAAGTGATTTTATTGAGACCGGTATTTTTCCAAACGATGTAGAACAAGTATTAAAAAAATCTATGCGGTCGCCTGCTGCTACAGCCAATGGAGAAACAGCACTGCTAACCGTTTTGCGTAAGTACAATCCCAATCAAAAAGAAGGATATTTATTGTTAAGTGCATTGCCTACAGGAGATTTATTTATGACCGATAATGGACGGATTTTTAAAAAAGGTGCACTACGCAGAAAGAGATACAGTTGTATTGAACTAAGAACAGGGCTAACCTATACAGTAAGTGCCATTACAGAAGTGAGGGTGGTTAAAGTGCTTGGTGCAAACTAATTGTGTTGATTTATAAAATGTAAAAAGTCCATAACCGTATTAACTACGGCTATGGACTTTTTATTTATTCAAGTTCTATTAAACTATGCTACTGCCTTTTTTACAAGGTCAGCTGCTTCGCTTAATTGAATGGCTGATTGTACTTTTAAACCGCTTTCATCAATTAGTTTTTTGGCCTCAACTGCATTGGTTCCTTGGAGGCGAACAATAATTGGAATATGAATATTTCCCAACTTATTGAAAGCTTCAATAACACCCGCAGCAACTCTGTCGCAACGAACAATCCCACCAAAAATATTAATTAAAATAGCTTTTACATTAGGATCTTTCAAGATAATGCGAAAACCTGCTTCAACTGTTTGAGCATTAGCAGTACCACCTACATCCAAGAAGTTGGCCGGCTCACCTCCACTTAACTTAATCATATCCATGGTTGCCATTGCTAAACCAGCACCATTAACCATACAACCTACATTGCCATCTAGTTTAACAAAGTTAAGATTGTATTGGCCTGCTTCTACTTCGGTAGGATCTTCTTCAGTA
>VIKJ01000079.1:0-1964 GCA_008080615.1 Chitinophagaceae bacterium
CTTTTTTAATTGTTTCTCCATTCAACGTAATAACCAAATGCAATACACCATGTGTTGCTGGATGCTGTGGCCCTACATTAATGATTAAATCACCTTCCGTTGTTCTACCTACTTCTTCAACCATATTATAGTTTGATCATATTAATGGGATCTTCAAAGTCTTTTCTCAATGGGAATTTTCCCTCCCATCCATCTGGCAAAATCAATAAACGCAAATCAGGATGGTTTAAAAAAATCACACCAAACATTTCGTAAACTTCCCTTTCGTGAAATTCTGCAGTTCTCCAAATATGAGCTACTGATTCTACTTCAGGTTTATTCCTATCTAATTTTATTTTTATAACAATATTGTGCCTGAATTTTTTTGAACTCAAGTGATACACCATTGTTAAATGTGTTTTCCAATCTATACAAGTTAAACAGAACATGGAATTTAAAAACAGGTCTTCATCTGCTCTAAGCTTTGTTGCCAGTTCAATCCAATCGGCTGCTTCTACCAGAACATTTACCCATCCATCTAGTTCTTCAAAACCAGCGGCAGGATATAGTTCTGCAATTTTTAATTTCAATGCTTCGTTCTGCATAATTATTCTTTTCCTGTTCTTATTTGTTCACGGGTTAACCCACTTTTTATTTTCTCTTGTAAAGAAATAAGTGCATGCAATAATGCTTCTGGTCTTGGAGGACAACCTGCAACATAAACATCTACAGGTATTACATGATCTGCCCCTTTTACAACAGAGTAAGTATTATAAAAGAAAGGTCCACCACTAATTGCGCAAGCACCCATTGCAATTACATATTTTGGATCGGCCATTTGATCGTACAATCTTTTAAGTACCGGAGCCATTTTATTTACAATTGTTCCAGCTATAATGATCACATCTGCTTGGCGGGGTGTAGCTCTTGCAACTTCAAATCCAAAACGAGAAAAGTCGTATTTGGCTCCAGCAACAGCCATATATTCAATTCCACAACAGCTAGTAGCAAATGTGAGGGGCCACAAGGAATTAGACCTTGCCCAATTGATCACATCATCTAATTTGCTCAAAACAATGCCTCCACCAGGGGTTTCATGTATTTGACCTGGAAAACTAATTTGGGTATTTTGTTGTTCAATCATGCCAATAGTATATTATATCCATTTTAATGCACCCTTTTTGTGCGCATATAAAAATCCCATAAAAAGGATGAAAAAGAAAATAACAATTTCCACAAACGCCAACCAACCTGTGGTTTTGGCCACTACAGCCCAAGGATATAGAAAAACAAGTTCTACATCAAAAATTAAGAAAATCAGTGCAAAAAGATAATACCCTACATTCAATTGAATCCAGGTTTTACCTGTTGTAGGAATACCGCACTCGTAGGGCTCCCCTTTTTGCTTGTTGGTACTCGCTTTTAAAACAAATGTTGATAGCAGAATCGCTATACCAGAAAAGGCAATAGCGGCAAGAATCAGTACAATTAGCGACGATGAGCCCATACACATTCTATTTATACGAATATAGTAACATTATAATAAAACAAAACATGAGAATTATCATCATTTAAACTGATTAATTCACCCTCTTTTAAAAATTTAACTTAAAGTGTTATACATTTAATACCATGAAAATCTTTATAAGAATAATAGCCCTAACTGCCCTATTTTTTGCACAATTCAACAGCATCCATTCGCAGTTTAGCCCTCAAAAAATAAAAACCATCGATTCAGCACTTACCATACTTTCTTATAAAGATCAATTTAATGGTGTGGTATTATTGGCTGATCATGGAAAAATTGTATACGAAAAATATGCAGGCAATACGGCATTCAATTCTTCAAAAAAAATAAGTAGGCAATCTGCATTTAATTTAGCCTCTAATTCGAAACAATTTATATCGATGATGGTAATGCAATTGAAGGAACAAAATAAATTGAACTACGACCATAAGGTACAACAGTACTTACCCAATTTTCC
>VIKJ01000079.1:1987-12989 GCA_008080615.1 Chitinophagaceae bacterium
CATTCGACACTTACTTACGCACACTTCAGGCTTACCCGAATATTTTGACTTAGCCAATCAATATACACATACACTAGACACTTTAAATAATCATAAACTAATACAATTATTTGCAGAACATAAGCCAGCACTGCATTTTACACCAGGAGACCAATGGGAATATTGCAATACAGGATATGTATTACTTGCATCGATTATAGAACAAGCGGCTCAACAGCATATTGCCCAATTTTTTAGTGAATTTATTACAAAGCCGCTAGCACTAAACAATACTTTTATATACTACTTAAATATTGACAAAAAATATAGCCCTACACAAGAAAGAGTTACTGGAATTATAAGAGTGAATGGCCAACATCAACTCAATGATTTAATCAGATTAGATGGAGTAATTGGAGATGGAAATATATATTCGTCGGCAGAAGATATGCTTAAGTGGGATCAGGCATTGTACACCAATCAACTTATTAGCAAAGAAAGTTTAGCGGAAGCTTTTACTCCTGTAAAATTAAATAACGGCCAAACGCATCCGTATGGATTTGGTTGGGGCATAAGTAACAATGGGCAAACAGTATCCCATACAGGAAGTTGGGTAGGATTCAGGAACTCCATAGAAAGAAGACTAGATAAAAACAATACCATCATTGTTTTAACCAATGGGAACAATGGCATTGCCAGAACTGTTGTAAACGAAATTTTAAATAATAAAGTTCCATCAATCCCTTATACTGAGCTTATTACCAATATACAATTGATTGATGGAACTGGTGTTCCTGCTATCAAAACTTCCGTACGGCTTCAAAATGATCGGATATTAGAAATCGGCAATCTCATTCCATTTAAACAAGAGGTGGTAATCAATGGCAATGGGCTTGTTTTGGCACCTGGCTTTATAGATACCCATAGTCATCATTTTGGCGGATTAAAATCGAACCCTTCAGCAACTCCTACTGCCAATCAGGGAATTACTACCATCACTATTGGCCAAGATGGTGAGAGTTATGCAATGGATAGTTTGGTGGATTTTTTTAAACGCAACCCAGTAGCTGTAAATGTAGCTTCTTATACAGGGCACACCACATTAAGACGAGCAGCGCTTGGTAATGACCATGTATTGGGCATTGCAACGGATACTGCTATTAATTTAATGAAAACAGCATTGGCTAGTGAAATGGAGAAAGGTTCGCTGGGACTAGCAACAGGATTAGAATATGAATCTGCTTTTTATTCAAATAAAAATGAAGTAATTGAATTGGCTAAAATTGCTGCGGCATACAATGGCCGATACATTAGTCATATCAGAAGTGAGGATATTCATTTAAATGAAGCGATTGATGAAATTATAGAAATAGGGACCATTGCAAAATTGCCTGTACAAATATCCCATATTAAGATCTCAATCAAAAACCAATGGAAAACAGCGCCACAACTTATTGCTAAATTACAAGCTGCCAGATCCCAGGGCATTAATATTACCGCTGATATTTATCCGTATAATTTTTGGAACTCTACTTTACGCATCTTATTTCCCAATAGAGATTACACCAGCTTAGCTAGTGCCCAATTCGCTGTTGATCAATTGTTTGATGCCAACCAATCAGTGTTGATTCATTTTGCTCCAATGCCTAATTACGAAGGGAAAACCATTACAGCCATTGCAAAAATTAGAAAAGAAGAAACCGCCATTACACTTATGAAATTGATTCAAATGGCTGCCGAATTTGACCAAAAAAATCCTCAGTTTACAGGCAATACAGAAACCATTATGGGTAAGTCTATGGACGACCAAGACGTATCCGATTTGATTAGTTGGCCACAAAGCAATATTTGCTCTGATGGATCTAGCGGAGGCCATCCACGCGGGCATGGCAGTTTTACCAAGGTATTGAGTAAATATGTGAGGGAAGAAAAATTACTCTCTTTAGAAACTGCCATCTATAAAATGACCGGTCTTAGCGCAGAACATTTAGGCATTACAGATCGTGGAATTATTCGCAAAGGCAATTATGCAGATTTAGTGTTATTTAATCCAGCAACTGTTAAAGACAATGCAAGCATTCAAAATGGCAAAGCATTGTCTACAGGAATTGAAAAAGTATGGATAAATGGAAAAATAATTTACCAGCAACAAAAATCTACCGGCCTCTATCCAGGCGTTTTAATTAAACGCCCCAATTGATTTATAAAGAAATGGAAACAATGAACAATGCACTGATTTTAACCAATGGTTTATTAACAACTAGTGATGCAAAAACAGCACATGGATTAATAAGGGGTACCGAAAGGTTTAGTATTAAAGGAATAATAGACCAGGATGAAACTGCAGGCAAAGACGCAGGTGAATTATTAGATGGGATCTATAGAAATATTCCCATTTACAGTAATTTACAACAAGCGATTGCAGCAGAAAAAAATATACAATTCCTAATCATAGGAGTTGCAACCGTTGGGGGCTACTTACCACCCAATATGTTGGTTATTATAAAAGAAGCCATACAACAAAATATATCTATCGTAAATGGGTTACACGAATATTTAATAGATAACCCTAGTATAGTGGCGTTAGCGGCTCAACATCATATTGAATTAATAGATATTAGGAAGCCGAAGCAAAGAAAAGATTTACATTTTTGGAAAGGAGATATCTACCAAATAAAAGCAACAATCATAGCAGTTTTGGGCATGGATTGCGCCATGGGTAAAAGAACCACAGCTAGAATGCTAAAAAATGCTTGCCTTGATGCAGGATTACAAGCGGAGATGATTTATACGGGGCAAACTGGTTGGTTGCAAGGAGGCAAATATGGTTTTATTTTTGATTCTACACTCAATGATTTTGTGTCAGGTGAATTAGAGCATGCAATAGTGAGTTGCGTTAATGAAACAGGAGCCGATTTTCTTTTTTTAGAAGGCCAATCTTCCTTAAGAAACCCCAGTGGCCCTTGTGGTTCAGAACTATTGATTTCGGGCAATGCCAAATTCACCATATTAGTTCATGCACCAAAGAGAATGTATTTTGATGACGACCCGCATTGGGGTGAAATACCTTCTGTTGAATCGGAAATTGCATTGATAGAGCAACTAGGATCTAGCGTAATTGCTTTAGCATTGAATACGCAAGGTTGTACTAATGAAGAAATTTATGCTTACCAGCAACAATATCAAGAGCGCTTAGGTATTCCTGTTTTATTACCCATTCAAGAAGGCGTAACCCAATTAATTGATGTTTTGAAGCAATTATAACTATGAAAATAAAAGCCATTCGCAGCTATATAAAAAAACTAGCTTTAAAAAAATCTTACACGATTGCATACAATACATATACAGATGTTGAATTGGTTTTTGTAGAAATTGAATTAGCCAATGGAATAATTGGTTTGGGTACAGGAAGCCCCGCCGAAGATGTAGTTGGTGAAACAGCCAACCAAACGCTGAAAAATATACAATCTGATTATATACAAACATTAATCGGCAGAGATATTCGTCATTTTCAGCAACTTATTTTTGAAATTGTTCGCCATTTTCCTCATTTACCTGGAACACAAGCTGCAATAGACATTGCACTACATGATGCTTTCTGCAAATATTTAGGAATTCCTGTTGTAGACTTTTATGGCCGTAAAATAAAATCCTTACCCACTTCGGTAACCATTGGTATAAAGCCCTTAAATGAAACAATTGCCGAAGCAGCTGAATATGCCCAAATGGGTTTCAAAATACTAAAATTGAAAACTGGTATTCATGTAGAAGAAGATATTGAACGGGTAATTAAATTAATGGAAAAATTTAAGCATCAATTTAAAATACGAATAGATGCTAATCAAGGTTATGATTTGAGTACCCTAGAACATTTTTTGAACGCAACCAAAAAACACTCTATTGAATTAATAGAACAACCATTACTAGTAGGCAATGAATTAGAATTACTAAAACTAGATAGCTCAAATAGAAAAACAATTGCGGGCGATGAAAGCATCAAAGACCCCGCTGCTGCTTTACAATTTGCAGCTACTCCTCAACCATTTGGTATTTTTAATATCAAATTGATGAAATGCGGTGGATTAATAGGTGCTCACCAAATTGCACAAATTGCGCAAAACGCTCATATTGATTTATTTTGGGGCTGTAATGATGAAAGCATTTTAAGCATCACTGCTGGCTTACACATTGCTTATGCATGCAGCAATACAAAGTACCTAGATTTAGATGGCAGCTTAGACCTTGCAGAAGATTTGGTGAATGGTGGTTTCAACATAGAAGATGGCTGTATGGTTATCAACCAAGATCCAGGATTTGGCACAAATTTGATTAACCAGGTTAGAGTGTAAATTTTAATGCACAAAAAATATTTCTTCCTGCACCATTAATACCACTGCCATGCATTCTATAATCTGTATTCAATAGATTCATCATACCAGTTTGAATATGTACAGATTGAATAGTATAGCCTGCATATAAATTTAATAAATACCAACCTGGCGTTCCTCCGATAGGTATGCGATTATCATCTTTGTCTCCTTGCGCCAATCGGCGCTGGCTAGCTGCATACATATTTTCAATACAAAATTTCCAATGCCCATTTTTATAATTAAACGCGGTTCTTCCATTAAATGGGGGCACTCTTCTTAACGGCTCATTCCTCGTACTGTTTTGACCAAACGCATAAGTAGCATTTGTTTCTGCAGTAAAATGTTGATTTAGATTTAATTGATACTCAAATTCAAAACCACGAACATAAGATTGTTGATTATTGGCCTTGGTATAAACATTGTATCCTCCTACCTGAAGTGCTGGAATTTGAACACGTGTTATTAAATCATTTAATTGTAAATTAAATAAGGCAACCGATAGCTTCGTTTTCTTTCCAATTAACTTGTATCCAATTTCAGCATTAAACGATTTTTCTGGTTTTAAATCATAGGCAGGAATTTCATACCTAAAATCTACTAAGCCCAATGTACCCATATCATCTATGTTAGGAGCTCGGAAACCACTACTGAAAGATCCATAAATAGATTGAAGGGAATTGATCTTATATAAGATGGAAAAATTTGAAACAAAAGAACTGGGTTTGATTGTAATGGACCCAAGTTTATAAGCGCTGGTTGTATCTACCATATTTAATGAAACTTGATTAAATCTAATCCCAGCTTCAATTTGGAACTTATTGAATGATACATGATGAAGGCTATAAACAGAAAAATTGCCTGATGTAGCATCATCAGGATAAAGACCTCTTTGCATTACCATACTCCTATCGGATAATGTAATTTGTGATTTTGAACTATTCACCCGATCATGATAATACTCTACTCCAGTATTGGCGCTGAAAATTTTTGAAAATGTAGAGAACAGATCAAGCGTTAGCCCAACTGTTTCTACTTTATCAGATTCCTTAAACTCATATAGAGACCCATTTTTTAAATACTTTCTGGTTTCTTTGTTCTGCTGGCTAGACCATGTTATACTTAACTTATTTAAAATGCCTCCTCCAACATTTTTCTCCAATCTTAAATAACTCAATTTTCTTTGTTGAGGTTCAAAAAAATAAAAATTGAAATTCTCTAATGTAACTCTGTGATACAATGGAACATCATGTTGTATCAATTGCTGATGTGCGATTGTTAGCAAGGTATTCTTATTGAGTTTCCATTTTAATTTTGCATCAAAAGCCTTTTCGTTATATCCGGAGGGATCTTGCACTCCTGTGCTATCGCCTCCTACTAAATGACCAAATTGCTTATTGGTAAAACCTAATTGAAAGGCTACTGCCGAAGATTGGTAATTCAATTCTGCCCTTCCCGTATATTCCATATTTGCGCTCACTGCTTTTCCATAAATTGTAGAAGACCAATTGGCTTTTTTAGCAAACACAGGTGTTCTTTTGTGAACACTTGAATTACACCCCCCATTGCATCAGACCCATATTGTACAGAACCTGTTCCCCTTGCAATTTCAATAGAACCTACATTGTATAAATCAATGGTATTAAAATATTGGTTGGGGCCATATCTATATGTTGCATTATTAAGCCTTATACCATCAATCATTAATAAGTTCTGATTTCCTGTAAGTGCTCTAACAAATGGTGAGCCACCACCATGATTGGTTTTTTGTACAAATATGCCAGTAGATCCCATTAATGCTTCGGGAGTAGATCTGAACATAAAGTCCTGAATATATGCTGCATTTATTTTACTAACAGCATAAGGAATTTGAATGATGCTTTCTTGTGTTTTAGTGGCAGTTACAATTACTTCTTTTAGCTGTTTAACTGAATCTGTTAGAGAGGCATTTTGTACTTGTGAATAATTATTTACAGGAAGTAGAAAAAGTAGTAGTACAAGAAGAAGATTGCTCATATAGGTAGAAAATACAAAATTAGCTATATGAAAAAATATTAAGTGAAAAGATGATTATCAAAAAATGAAATTATGGATAAGCCCAAGAAATACCGTTAACCCTTTTAATTATTAGAGTAATTTATTCCTCTTCCAAAAAGAAGACCTTTCTGGCATTTTATCCAATTTTACAAAATCCTTTAAAGGGTCTAATAAATGAGCTTTGGTCCAATCGGGCAGGCCATCGTACCAAACCAAATCACTTTGAGTAAGTGTTTTGTTCTTAAGCATTTCCAAGGTATAAGGCCCTCGGATATGCAAACGATTTTTTAATATGTAGATTTTCTTATCAAACATATCTGATATTAAATATATGCTTAAAAGGTGAAGTACAAAAATACATCGATTTTTATTACAACGAATTTAAGTCATTAATGATTATATACCAACTAGTTTGTATTTCCTATTGAGTTAAGTGCCTTAGCAATTACAGGGTCATTTTCGTTGACAATGATAAAATAGCCTAAATCTCTCCATAAATGCCTGCTAATCAATGATTTAAATCTATTCAGTATTAATTGCTTACCATCTGCATTCACAGCTGCCAAACTTATTTTCTCATTTTGGGAAACCGAAGTAATGGTAGTCCATTCGGCAGAACCGGGTAAATAGCCCTTACTAAAACTTTGGGGATTGCTAAATTGATTAAACATAGATCTATTAGCAACAAAATATTGATATGCAGCATTTGCAAGTGTATTGGTCATTAATAGCTGAACGAATGCTATTGGATATCTAGAAGAATCAAATGCTACAATACTATCTGGTGTAATTCCTCCACCGCCTAATACGGTTTTGCCAGATTTTGTTTTATAAACTTTTTTTGCTAGCACAGCTGTATCCATTTTATTGGTAGAATCTGTTAGATGATAGCGGTTTACCAACTCTTCCTGATAAGCTTTCACCCCTTTATTATAGGGTTTTTGAATATTTCTTCCGAGAGGAGTGAAATATCTTGCTACAGTAAGCCGAACTGCTGCACCATCACTTAATTGAAATTGCTGTTGAACCAGTCCTTTACCAAAAGATCTTCTACCAATAATAGTAGCCCTATCCCAGTCTTGTAATGCTCCTGCCAATACCTCACTTGCAGAAGCGGAGGTTTCATCAATTAAAACAACCAACTTCCCTTTTTCAAAAAGACCAGGCCTTTTACATCTATAATCTATGCGGGGAGTATGTTCTCCCTCTGTATAAACAATCAATTTATCCTCATCCAATAACTCATCGGCAATATCAACCGCTTCTTTCATTAAACCTCCCCCATTACCACGCAGATCAATCACCAAAGATTCCATCTTATTTTTTTGCAACTGCTCCAAGCTCTGCATAAATTCCTCGTACGTTCGCTCTGCAAATTTATTAATGCGGATATACCCATTTCCTGGAGATAGCATATATGCTGCATCTATAGAACTTACCGGAATATTATTTCTGGTAATGGTTACATTACCTAATTTACCATTACGGAGGTATTTTACTTTTACTTGGGTATTAATGGCTCCTCTAAATAATTTCCTGATAACAGCAGGGTCTACTTTTTTTCCTGCTATGTTAACTGTATCAGATACTGCTATTAATTGATCGCCCGTAATCAGTCCGGCTTTATCGGCAGGCCCATCTTTAAGAACGGTCATTACATTTACCGTGTCGTTCAAAATCCTAAACTCAATACCTATCCCCTGAAAATTACCCATCATTTCCTCATTTACAGCACTTAAATCAGCTGCAGGAATAAACACAGAATGTGGATCTAAATGGGCTAATAATTCTGTAGCTACAAGGGCATTAATACTATCCACCGCTATTTTGTCTACATATCGGCTTTTTATAAGGTCTGTAAGTTCCTGAATGGATGACTTATTAGAAAAACTAAAGAAACGAGCTGCCATTGTTTTCTCTTTTAACTGAAATCCAATAGCCATGCCAGCAATCATTACTATGGAGAAAAGAAGGGGTAACCAAATCTGTAGTTTCTTAGAGCCCATGATACACACTTAATTGTTTCTGTAAGAGTGCAAATATCTATATTTATATTCGAATTAAACTTTTCCTATGCCAGCCATATTAATTGCCGACAGCGGTTCTACCAAATGTGAATGGTGCCTGCTAAGTAACGGCAAAAAAAAGAAGATACTTACAGCTCCAATAAGCCCCTATTTTGTATCCTTCGAAGACATGTTTTCTTTATTAAAAGCAAAACTGCTGCCAAAATTAGGAAGCGAACCAATCAATAAGGTGTTTTTTTATGGAACGGGATTGAGAGACCAACTCAATTTAAAAAACATGCAATTGGTATTGAAAAAATTATTTCCCAAATCTACCATTGAAGTAAACAATGATTTATTAGGCATAGCAAGAGCAACCTGTGGAAAGAATAAAGGGATTGCTTGTATACTGGGCACTGGATCGAATGCCTGTTATTATAATGGGAAAAAAATAGTAAAAAATAGCCCCGGCTTGGGATATGTTTTAGGAGATGAAGGAAGCGGCACTTATTTAGGAAGAAAAGTAATTCAGTATTATCTCTACAAAACTTTTGATGAAGATTTGCATGCCAGATTCGAAAAACGTTTCAACGAAACACATGATCATATTTTAGAAATGGTGTATAAACAGCCTCTTGCCAATAAATATTTGGCATCATTTGCCATTTTTTTAGCTGAAAATAGAGGGCATTTTATGATTGAAAATATCATTGAAGATGGGCTGAATGACTTTTTTTTCACCCATTTATATAAGTTCAGGGAAAGTTGGACCACCCCTATTCATTTTGTAGGCAGTGTTGGATTTGGTTTTAGAGATGTTTTAAAGGACCTTTGCAACAGTTACGAATTAGAATTGGGAAAAGTTTTAAAAACTCCCATGCAAGGACTGATAGACTATCATCAATAAATTTGTTTTATGCCAAATTTCATTAAAGTTACAGAGCAAGCATCTACATACAGGCACTTAGAGAAAATGCCCATTCACGAATTGTTACAAAATATTAACAACGAAGATAAAACGGTACCATATGCAGTTGAAAAAGCAATGCCCGAAATAGAGAAATTGGTATCTGCAATTAGTGATAAAATGCTTGCTGGCGGAAGATTATTTTATATTGGCGCAGGAACAAGTGGCCGATTAGGTATAGTAGATGCAAGTGAATGTCCTCCTACTTTTGGCGTTCCTTATGGATTGGTTATTGGATTAATTGCAGGAGGAGAAAAAGCCATTACACAAGCAGTAGAATTTGCCGAAGACAGTTCCGATGAAGGTTGGTCTGATTTACAAAAACACTTTATTAGTGATAAAGATGTGGTAGTAGGATTAGCAGCCAGCGGCACCACACCATATGTTATAGGAGCATTAAAAGAATGCCGTAAAAGAGGAATTATTACTGGAAGCATAAGTTGCAATCCTCACACACCTGTTTCAGCAGCAGCAGATTTTCCTGTAGAAGTGGTGGTAGGTCCTGAATTTGTTACAGGTAGTACTCGTATGAAAAGTGGAACAGCACAAAAGCTTGTTCTAAACATGATCTCTACTTCTATCATGATACAATTAGGTAGAGTAGAAGACAATAAAATGGTAAACATGCAGCTAAGCAATGTGAAACTGGTAGATCGTGGAGTAAAAATGGTAATGGATAAGTTAGCGCTTAACGATTACGAAAAAGCAAAAGACTTGTTATTAAAACATGGCAGTGTAAAAAAAGCAGTTGAAGCTGTAAGCCATTAAGCAGAGAAATGCACGAAATAGAACCCTTCTATAATTGGCGACATATCTATGTTGCAGAGGAAGATCCAAAATCTCCTTTTTATGGCAGAACATATAGTGAGTTTGAATTTTCTCAAACAGTTTACAACTATTATATACATCCCCAATGGGATGACTTTGGAAGCAGAACGCTGTATTTAAAAATCATTTACGTAGACTATGAACTTCATTTTGCCATCATTGAAATGATTGGTGAATGGAACGATGCTATCGAGAATGATATAAAGGAATTGAAGCGAGAGATTATCGATTTACTTTTTGCACAAAAGATTTATAAATACATTTTGATTACAGAAAATGTATTGAATTTTCATAGCAGCGATAAAGAGTATTATCAAGAGTGGTACGAAGAAGTGAGTGAGGAAAATGGGTGGATGGTTACCCTTAATATGCCTGAAGCTACTCAACAAGACTTTAAGAAGAAAAAGTTGAACTACTATATTGAGTTAATGGAAATTGCAGATTGGCGTATTTACAAACCGTACCACTTGTTTAAAAAAATTGACGATACCTTATCAAAAAGAATACCTCTTTAATTTTTCCTCTAACCCTTTTTGTTTAAATTACTAATTCAATTTATTTTATGAATCAAGAAATCATCAATTTATACGACGAATACACGCATAAACCCTTAAGTAGAACAGAATTTATTAATAGGCTAACCATTCTTACCGGTAGTATCACGGCAGCAATGAGTATCCTACCATTGATAGAGGTCAATGCAGCTAATGCCAAAATTACCGCAGAGGACAACTTATTAACTGAAACCATTCAATATAATGGAGTGAACGGAAACATGACGGCTTATGTTGCAAAACCCAAGCTAGATAAAAAGTATC
>VIKJ01000079.1:13015-14446 GCA_008080615.1 Chitinophagaceae bacterium
ATTGAATGCACATATTGAGGATGTTGCAAGAAGAGTGGCCAACGCAGGCTTTTTAGCAATAGCCCCTAATATATTATCTCCTCTTGGCGAACTGCCCAAAAATGATGACGAAATAAGAGCCAAATTTTCTACCCTTAAGCCAGATGAAAACGTAGCCAATTTTAAATTGGCATTTAATTACTTGAAATCTAGAAAAGATTTCAATGGAAATTATGGCTGTGTAGGTTTTTGTTGGGGTGGCGCAATGGCCAATAGTTTAGCTATTGAAGTGCAAGATTTAAAAGCCGCCGTTGCATTTTATGGCCGCCAGCCTGATGCTGCTGCTGTTAGCAAAATTAAATCTGCTGTTCAATTGCATTATGGTGGTTTAGATGAAAGAGTGAATGCGGGCATACCTGCTTATGAAACCGCTCTAAAGGAAAATAAAATTAATTACGAATTGTATATTTACGAGGGCGTAAATCATGCTTTTCACAATGACACTGCTCCTACTCGTTACAATGAAGTTGCTGCTAAACTTGCTTAGGAAAGAACCATTCAATTTTTTAAAAAATACGTATAGATTATCCTATATAGCTTAACCCAATATTTACCGAATCCCCAGGATTATACAAATAAGTATTTGTTCTAATTTTTATGCTCAAACCATCGGCTTTAACATGGATCATGTAATGACTCCCATAAAACAAAACTTGTTCAACTATTCCAGATAGGGAGCGTTCATTGTTGTCTACGATTAAAAATTGCTCTGGGCGAAGCATGGCTCTTTTGCCTTTAACAGACTCGCCAAGCAGTGCAATAAAGCCAGGATGTAGATTGGTGTCTATTAAGTTGTACTCCCCCATTAAAGCTGCGGTATACTCGGTTAAGGGATGATAGTATAATTGCTTAGGTGTCCCTTCCTGAATAATGGAGCCTTCTTTCATGATGATCACTCTGTCGGCCCAAGAAAGTGCATCTGTAGCATCATGAGAAACCAGCATACAGGTAATTCCTAACCTAGTACCTATATCTTCAATAACCGATTGAATAATGTTTTTATGAACCCTATCTAAATTAGAAAATGGTTCATCTAACAAAAGTAATCTTGGTGCAGTTATTAAGCATTTCGCTAGTGCTATTCTTTGTTTTTCGCCCCCAGATAATTCATCGTTCTTTCTTTTAAGCAATTGGCTAATTCTACAAATACTAAAAATGGTTTCAGCCAAATCGTTGCTAACCATATTGCTCATCTCTAATAATTCCTCAATTCTATAATTATTTCTCAACTCAAAATGTTGAGACAAATAAGCAATCTGAGCATGCCCTGGCAATAATTGCTCTAATGGGCCCAAAACTTTTATTCCATCAAAATATATTGAACCACCATCAGGCTGAATCAATCCGGCTATCATTTTCAGCAAAGTACTTTTTCCAGAACCTGTTTCACCT
>VIKJ01000080.1 GCA_008080615.1 Chitinophagaceae bacterium
TAGGTCGATTGAAAAAATTGATTGCCAAGCATCAAGTGCGGATGGTATTGATTTTTGGCAAACACGACCGCATTATTCTTACCAAGCGGGGTACCCGATTTAGCCAAAATTTGGAACACTTAATTACTGTAAAAGAAATAGAAGCTGGCCATCAATTATTACAAGAAAAGTACGCTAAAACCATTGCTGCGTTTTTTGTTGGCTAATATTGGTTTTCTTTGTTGTGCATGATACCTGCATTTCTATTCATATCAATTATACTAACCATTGCCTATTGTTTGCTCATTGGGGTATATGCTTATTGGTTTTTGCAATTGAAGCAGTATCAATTGGATGCTAGTATTACTCCACAAACTACATTTAGCATTATCATTCCGGCAAGAAATGAAGAAGCGATGATTGGAAAATGTTTAGCTGGTATACAAGAACAAAACTATCCTACTCATTTATTTGAAGTGATTGTAGTGGATGATCATTCTACAGACCATACTGCTGAAATCATTACTCAACTGCAAGTTCAATTTCCTGGCCTTAAGTTGATTCATTTAGCCAACCATATTAATACCACTATCAATGCCTATAAGAAAAAAGCCATTGAGATTGCAGTAGCCCAAACAACAGGCAATTGGATTGTTACTACAGATGCAGATTGTGAAGTGCCGCCCAATTGGTTGTTGATGATGGATAATTATATTCAAAAAAAGCAACCCGTATTTGTTGCTGCCCCTGTAATGTTCACCTTACATAAGAGTTGGTTGGGATTGTTTCAAGTGCTCGATTTTATAAGCTTACAAGGCATTACCGCTGCAGCAGTTGCTGCAGGATACCATAGCATGTGCAATGGAGCTAATTTAGCCTATAATAAAGCTGCATTTTATGCAGTAGGGCAGTTTAAAGGAATAGATCATATTGCCAGTGGAGACGACATGTTGCTGATGTACAAAATGAAGCAACAGTATAAAGATCAATTGGGATTTTTGTTTAGCAATCAGGCGATTGTTAAAACAGCCCCGATGGATAGTTGGGCCAATTTCTTACAACAAAGAATTCGTTGGGCTAGTAAAGCAGATCGCTACGAAGAAAAAAGTATTTTTTGGGTGCTGGCCCTGGTATATTTTTTTAATGCCTTTTTATTGATTGGTTTGATATTGGGATTTTTTGTAGAGGAACTTGGAACAAATATTCGATTATTGCTGCTAGCTAAAACTATTGTAGAATGCTTTTTTATGATTCCAGTAGCTCGCTTTTTTGAGATGCAAAAAACATTGCTTTATTTTCCTTTAATGCAACCCTTTCATATACTATATACAGTAATAGCAGGTTGGTTAGGAAAATTTGGCACTTACCAATGGAAAGGTAGAACCGTTAACTAACTACAAACTGTGACCATTATCTGGCGTTGAACTTTCTGGGAAGAAAGCATAGATTATCAATGGAATCAGTGCTAACATGGAAAAAATATTTTTTATTAGCTTCATCATATAGGTTGGTTTTTCTATTAGACTTTATTTTTTGAATTTGGTTTAATGCTGGTTTAAAAAAGATTGAAATAATTTTTCGTCTTAATCAACAAACATTAAAGAAAGCTTAAAACAAATGGCATGAATGGTTTTGCTAACAATTAGGATTACAAGCTAATTATATAAACATGCTTTTATACATTTATTAGATACTATACAGGTTTGTTTTGTTGCCTATAGTAAGTTACAAAATGATCTATTGAAAAAATGTAGGGGAATCTTGGCTGTATTTGTGGTGGAATTACTACAAGAATAAAATGAATTACGATTAATTCCTAGCTATGTTGCTGGCTTCTTCTTTTTGCTTTATTTGAAGTGTAATCAATACACCAATCGAAAGCCAAAATAATCCTCCGATTTTATCTGTTTCAATCATATCACTGGTAAAATTAATGCTAGCAATCATACCAATTACTATACCTGTAATCAATGCTATTTTGCTGTAAAATTCACTTTGAAATGTATGATAGAGTTTTTGTGCAGCTACAACCATACTGATCCATAAAAGTAATAAGAGTAATAGCCCTGGTATGCCCTGTTCAATGGCTGTTAGCAGATAATAATTGTGTACTGTAGAATGTTCTGGATTATTGCTTACCCAGGTTTTAAATGAGGAAACAGTATAAGGTTTGTATTGGTTATAAAAACTATTGGGTCCAAATCCTATAATGGGTTTTTCTGCAATCATATTGGCACCAGCAACCCAGCGATGAAATCGTTCTGCATTCGAAATATCTTTCAAAGTAATAGTAGCCCTTAAGTGCTCTTTAAAATTGCTATGAAAAATGGTTTGATTATGTTCTGGTGCAAATTGTAAGTATCGATTATTGCTAATGATTGCAATGGAGAAAATGCTAACCAATGCAATTGCCAAAATGCTTATTTGCAGCATCCATTTTTTTTGAATGCCCCATGCTGTTATCAATCCAACAATTCCTGCTACCCATGCACCTCTAGAATAGGCAAATATTAATGCCAGCAATGCAATGAATAATCCAATCATTATCCATTTTTTTCTGCTGCCATTAACTGTAAAATACCAGATGCCCCAACCGATTGGTATCAAGCAAACCAACATGGATGAATAGTTTACATGATTTCTAAAAAAAGGGAACAGTGTTTTTTTAATTAGGGCAAATTCAAATCCATAAAAGCTATGCCTAATTAATGTTTGTGCTACTACCAATAACATGGGGATGCACAAACAAATGGCTACTAGCTTCAATTTGCTTTTATTGTTTACAATAATGGGGGCAAGCAAAACAAATGGAACGATATACCAAATTTTGGCCAATAAAAACTTAATAGAGAGTAAGGGCTCTGTTGAAAAAAAACAAGTGAATACAATCCAACACAATTGCAATACAATCAATAATAAAAGTGGAGATTTTAATACAGGGTAAAACAATGTTGGTTGGTGTATTAATTTTACGATTCCTACTGCAGTTAGCAGAAGCAAAAAAACTTCATCTGGAAAGTCTAACCCCAACGAGGGCGTAATATTTAATTCAGTTGATAATGGAAGTAAGACCAATACAATCCAGAACAGGTGTTCTGTAGATGCAACGATCCATTTAAATAGCAATGGGCTAATAGCTAATGCAAATGGAATGGCCAACCAGCTTGCATTGTTTTCATTAATAGCTATATACCCAAATAGGAAAAATAGCAGCAAAGCGGCGCTATTGAATAGTGTATATCGTTGCCCATTCGCAATCATTAAAGTTGCTTACTCGGGTTATTGGCAATGATTAATAAGCTAGCAAATAAGGCTGCAGCAATTGCTGCAATGGCAATGATGATGGGCTTATTGGGCCAAGTGGGTTGGGGAGATAGAGTAGCTGGCTCTATAATTTCAATGGTGGATGGTATGGTTTTAATGGCCAGTTGATACTCTGCTTTGGTTTTTTTATATTGATCTAATTGGGCAAGCATTGTATTGGCTTCCTGATTTAATAAGACAGTATTGGTGCTACTGCTTGTTTTAGATTGAATAGCATTGGCTGTATTTGTATAAGTAAGTTTTAAGGTGTTAGATGCAGTGTCTAATTGTTGAACGATGCGCTCATAATTTGTTTTAGTAATGGATTGAATTTTTTCGTTAGTGAATGCAATGATGGCATTGGGTATATTGGCAGCTAGTTGTTGATTTTTAGATAAACAACTTACGATTAATTGGTCTTTTGCTGTTTTGGTGAATTTCAGCTCTTTTCTCAGTTTTAAAAGAGCTTTTTCAATGGCTGCATTATTGTTGGCTTCTTTTATTTCGTAATAAGTAACCAACTTATAATCAGTAACTATTTTTTTGAGCGTGATATCCATTTCTGCAATGCCAATGATTCTATCTAAGTCATCTCCATTACCAAAATTGCCATAGAGGTCTTTTATTTGTTGATTAAAAATTCGGGCTTTATCAGATAATAGCGAATTAGCCGCAAGCACTGTAATTGCCGATTCATATTTTGGCTTCACTGTAAATAAAGCAATGGTTGCAGCTAATGCAGATACGATGGCAAACAGTGTAATTGTTTTCCATTTTAATTTTAGCAAGTCTGCAATTTCAATCAGGTTAAAATTAGATTGCGTCATATGGTATTATTGAGGTGCCACTACAACATTTCTGTCGAGGCTTTCTTCTAATGAAATAAATGTTTCAGTTCTTTCAATGCCTTTTATTTTTTGCAATTCATCATGTAATACAAAGCGAAGTTCCTGAATATCCTTGCATACAATTTCTGCAAACATGCTATAATTACCTGTTGTATAATTTAATCGCACTATTTGTTGTACCTTTTTTAATTCTTTGGCAACTGAATCGTATAAGGAGCTTTTTTCTAAGTAAATACCAATAAAAGCAATTACATCATAGCCTAAAGATTTGAGGTCTACCGATAATTTTTTACCTTTAACTACTTTAAGTTCTTCTAATTTCTTTATGCGTACATGGATTGTGCCCCCAGATACAAAGAGTTTCTTGCCCAAATCGGCGTATGAAATCTCCGCATCTTCCATCATTTCCTGGATTATTTGAAAATCCAGTTTGTCGAGATTCAATTTTGCAGACATATTTAACAGTTTAATTAGATATTATTCAATGAATATTCAAATATATTGAACAATATCTATATTATTAAAATAATTGTTGAAAAACAACTAATTATTTTCGATTTTACTGTACTTTTGATTTATCAAAGAAGGAATAGTTCTTTATACTGTGGGGTGATGAAATTTTTGGCAGACATGCCCTCTTGTCTCGGGGGTGGGGATAACAGAATAAACGTAGCATAGAGCCGCAAGGATAGCAATATCTGAGCGACCGGGGTCGACCACCGAACTTTGTACTACAGCTAACTGCCTCGTGGAGGTTCGATCCCTCCCCCTACAGCAACCTAAAGCTCCGATTATTCGGGGCTTTTTTGTTTAACAACAGCTATGACATCAACAAAGTGGTAGATAAAATATTTGCGAAAAGTGCTTTTTTTCAGTACCTTTTGCAAAATATTACTTAAATGGTGGCAATCAAAAACAAAAAAACACTAGAAAGCTATGCTAGAGATCTATTATCTCAGGGTAAGTATGGTTTTGCTTTGGATGAAGTACGAAAGGTGTTTTCTAGCCAAAATTGGGTTGCTATTAAATCAGCACTAAAACGGTTAGTAAATAAAGAGCAGATTATTTCAATTCATAAAGGGTATTATTTAATTATAACTCCTCAGTACAAATCAAAAGGAATTTTACCGCCTAGTTTGTTTTTAGATTCATTCATGAATGAGTTAAAAAGGCCTTATTACCTTAGTTTACTTAATGCTGCTGCATACCATGGTTCCTCTCATCAACAGCCGCAAGAATTTTTTGTTATTACCTCGTTTCCTGTATTGCGGCCAATGCAAAAAAAGGGAATCAAGATAAATTATATCTGCAAGCGAGAAATTCCTCAAAAATTATTAGACACTAGAAAAACTGAAGCAGGATATTTGAAAATTTCTAATGCTGCTTTAACTGCAACTGATTTAATACAATACGCCAAAAGGGTAGGTGGTATTAATAGAGTAGCATTTGTATTGGCTGAGTTAGCTGAAAGTATCGAACCAAGTGCATTTGATAAAAACTTGCTTCAATATGTACCCGTCGTATTGGGATATTTATTGGATAAAGTATTAGATAATCAACTTTTATCTAATGCTTTATTTAAGGCATTGGATAAAAATAAAACTGCTTTATTTAGAATACCCTTAAAAGCAACTGGCTCTTCAAAAGGTTTTGAAACAGATGAACGATGGAAAGTTATCATAAACACTGTAATTGATATTAACGAATGATACCGCAGGCATATATAACCGAATGGGCTAATTATGTACCATGGCAAACCAATGAACAAGTAGAACAAGACTTGGTAATATGCCGTGCATTGGTAGAAATTTTCTCAGATGAATATTTGGCAAAAAGTCTTGCATTTAGAGGAGGTACAGCCTTACATAAACTTTACTTAAGCCCACAACCTAGGTACTCAGAGGATATAGATTTGGTGCAGATAACAGCAGAGCCATTTGGTGCGATAGCAAATCGTTTAAGAGAAAAGTTAACTTTTTTAGGTGAGCCACTAAGAAAACAAAAGGAGAATAATTTTACGTTGCAGTATCGTTTTGAATCTGAGTTTCCTCCTATACAAAATTTGCGCTTAAAGGTGGAAACTAATTGCAGGGAACACTTTACCGTATTGGGATATCAGCAATTTCCATTTCAAGTAAATTCTTCTTGGTTCAAAGGCGGATGTGATATAACTACTTACCAAGTAGAAGAATTATTGGGTACAAAATTGAGGGCATTATATCAACGAAGAAAAGGCCGTGATTTATACGACATGTACAAAGCGATGATTCAATTACCCAACATGAATAAAGAGGCATTACTTCATTGTTATCATACCTACATGGATTTTGTGGTAGACCAACCACCAACTCAAAAACTGTATTTACAAAACATGGAGGCCAAAATGAAGGATGATGAATTTATAGGTGATATAAATGCACTGATACGACCAACAGAAAAATATAACCAAGAAGAAGCTTTTAATTTAGTAAGAGAAGCGTTGTTGATTAAAATTGATAGTACTAAAAATAATAAACATTAATTATGTATCTCCCACGCCATCTTTTGGCGCCCACCATTTTCATCTTTGCATAATAAGTAAACGTCTATAGGATTCGTGGTTATAATTCTATAAATTTACGTTTAGGACACGGAACATTAGAAATACATTCACTAAAAGAAATTGTGAATAATGAAAACGAAGAGTAAAATTATAAAAGAGTTTGATACTGTTAAAACTTTTAGGGAAATCAAGAATAAGATTTCTAACGACATTAAAGGTATGTCATTCGATCAATTACAATCATACCTTGATAAAACAAAATTGAAGCCCAAAAACGCATAGCCGCCTATAACCTTCACCCATTCGTAAGCTCTAATTCGTATTCAATTCCAATCCGCCCCAATCTATCTTCTACATTGTTTAAATAAATCATTTTTACTTCTTCATTCAAAAAAGAATGCATAATCATTTGTTGTACAGCTTCTCTTTTCTGAATAAACAAATTCAAAATTCTTACTGCTCGCTGAGGTAATATAGAAAGCCGTTGAGCAAGTTCAAGAAAATTCTCCCTTCCATAGTAACCGTATTTACTGTAAAAAGCGGAGTCATAATCGCCTGCATATAGTTGTAGCGCAGTATCTGATTCTCCAGGACTATGAATCACTGAACTTAATAAATCATAAGCTGGGCTTAGTTGGTACGCTCCTTCATCATTTCGAATCAATGAAAAGTTTTTGAAGTGTGCATCTCCATTGGAAAAAACATAGTTAAATACAACCTGCATGAACAATTGCTCTGATGCTAGTATAGCTGTAGGTACAAATTGTTGAATCAGTTTACCAATATCTTCATAGCTTCCTTCGTACTTATAATGCTCGCCATGCGTTATGGAAGTTCTTCCAGATAATTGCGTAAAATCTTCTTGTTGATATTTTCCTCCTGTTGAACGTACATCGAATCGTTTGGTTAAATATGCAGGCGTGCCATCTTTAAAATAAATCAACACATTGGAAGCAACAGGTAATTTAAAAACTTGTGCAGCAATTTGCATGGTCAAATGTTCATTTGCTGGGATCGATTCAATATGAGCAAATTGTTTAGAAGGGGGTATAGGTTTAATAATATATTGCCCACCAGTATCGGTTAATTCCAACACTTTGTTTATGAGCTGTAGTGAATATTTAAGTTGTACGCCCGATATTGAAAGCCGTTTACTATGTGCTTGAAAATTTAGCAAGTTAATGTTAGAAGGAGGATCAAAGGATAAAACGGGTGAAATACGTGCACCTCCGAACATTCGTTTCCTGCAGGCTAAACAATATCCTTCTTTTACTTCCTTATAACACCCGCAACATTTCATATAGATAAAGCTTTAACAGTAACAGCTCCGATGGTATCTTCTCCTGCAGTTAAAATCAATCTAGCAAAATCATCATTTTCATCAATTTTAAGTAAGCGGCACTGGATATCTTTATTTACACCTTCTGATAATAGGCCCATGAAAAAAGCAAACAAATAATCACTTTCATAAGCCTGTTTAGTTTTGGGTAATGTTAGGCTGATGGAAGGCTTTGTTGGATTATTAAAATAGGTATCCTCATACTGAAAATGATATTTCCCGTCTGCATCTTTCTCTAGAATACCAGCTAATTCTCCATTGATATATACCCCGCCTTTCATTCAATGTTATTTTTTATTTGTACCGTTATTTCTAATCCTAATACATTTAAAATTTGCGCTAGCGTTGAATAAGAAGGGTTGCCCTTTCCGTTTTCAAGCATATAAATAGTTTTGGTTGTAATACCAGCCAGTTCTGCCAAGTCTTCCTGTTTAATATGAAGACTAGACCTTCTTTCTTGAATTAATTGTCCAATTGCAGATAAATTCATCGGTATTATAATGCTGATTTTAACCAAATATAATGAAAAATTGTAAAAATTAAATAAAATCAGCATTATAATACTGAATTTAGGCTAGTTAATCAGTGCAGTTTAATAAACTACCAAAATCGGAATTATAATACTGAATACGTTGATTAGCTATTCGGAGCTTTTCTTGTTTATCTATAACCCTAGTTCAGGTATTTTCAATAAAATGTTATGTTTACCAATCAAATGGTAAATAAAATACTTTCTAATCTTACTTTCTGGGTATTGCTTGCAATAACAGGAGGTATTGTTTTGGGGCATCTTTCTCCCGCAACTGGTGTTGCTATGCAGCCATTGGGGAAATATTTTATTGATATCATTAAGTTGTTTATCAATCCTATTATTTTGGTTACCATCATCACGGGAATTTGTGGTATGGGCGACTTAAAAAAAGTGGGTAAGGTAGGAGGGAAAGCATTACTTTATTTTGAGGTTGTAACAACTGTTGCATTACTTATAGGAATTGTTGTTGGATATTTAGTGGAACCAGGTGTTTCTGTAAATACCGATGCTGTTAGTAAAGGCGACATTTCAAAATACAGTGGTGCCCCAGTGTCCATATCTTGGTTGCAGTTTTTCAAAGACAATATCACGATCCAGGTTTTGTTATTCGCCATTTTGGCTGGAATAGTATTAAGTAAGTACTCTAAAAAAGAGTTGATACTTAAAAAGATTTACTGGGTATCTAAATATGTGTTCCGCGGCTTGCATTGGGTAATGAAATTTGCTCCCATTGGTGCTTTTGGCGGTATGGCATACACTATTGGAAAATATGGAATAGCTACTTTACTGCCCTTGGGTAAATTGATGGCCTGTGTGTATATAACCATGGCATTATTTGTATTTTTAATTCTGGGTTCCATTTTGCATTATTATAAAATAAGTATTTGGAAATTTCTTGGATTTATAAAAAATGAATTGCTCATTGTATTAGGTACTTCTTCCTCTGAAGCCGCTTTACCTTCATTAATGGAAAAGTTAGAGCATATGGGATGCCATAAGTCGGTTGTAGGATTGGTTGTTCCTGCTGGTTACTCCTTTAATTTAGATGGTACTTCTATTTACTTGTCTATGGCTATTGTTTTTTTAGCACAAGTTTTTGAAGTACACTTAAACATGGAACAAATATTTACCATTATTGGTATTTTGATGGTTACTTCTAAAGGTGCAGCAGGTGTTACAGGAAGTGGCTTTATCATATTAGCCTCTACGCTAACTGCTACAAAAGTAATTCCGATAGAAGGATTGGCTTTGTTATTGGGAGTAGATCGTTTTATGTCTGAAGCCCGGGCTATCACCAATTTTATTGGCAATGGTGTTGCAACGATTGTGATTTCGAATAATGAAAAAATGTTTGATAGAGGTAGAATGTATAAAGCATTTGGGATTCACAAAGAAGTTGTATAAATAAAAATGTCCCGAAATGGAGTGCCCCCAAAAAGTTAGACACTTAATGGGGGCATTTTTATAAGTATATGGGAATTAAATTATTTAGAAGGAGCTGGGCTATTGTCGCTGTTAAAAATATCTCTATACATTTTCCATTTTCCATCTTCTTGTTTCCAAACAACAATAAATTTACCTTTATCAATTGTATTTCCTTTGATGTCTTTTAATTGATAATTTCCAATTTCTGTTAAGCCTTTTTCATCACCTATTAACTCTTCTGTAACAAGATCAATTGCTCCTATACCCATTGCAACTGATCCGTTAAAAAATCCGTTAATAGCCTGTGGACCACATAATCGAGGCATATTGCTTACAAATAAACAGGCGTCTTTTGTGTAGTGATTTAAAAATGAAACAGAGTCCTTACTGGCAAAGCATTCACCATATGTTTTATTGCTGTTTGCAATGGCTATTTTTGCACTGTCCAAACTAAAAGCATCACTTGTTTCTGTTACTTCTGCGTCTTTTTTTTCTGTACAGGCAACACCTATCAATATAAGTGTTGTGAAAATTGCTAGGAGCGTTTTTTTCATTTTTGTTGGTTTAATTTAAATTAATAATAAAGGTCTTAACCATTTTTCTCTATCCAAGTTAAATACAAATAAAGGAGTACCAATAATATGGCTCCAGCATACATCCAAATAGGGGCTTTTACTTGTTGCTTTAAATTATAACATTGATTTTGTAAATTACTATTCACCTCATCTTGCTTCTCTACTTTTTCGCATTGCTTGCATACACAGTAACCCGTTTTTCCTGCTGGTAAAAATGGGATCCAAAATAAGTGTACGTATTTCTGGTAAATTTGTAATTCATGGAGTTGCATACTAGAGCATGATGAACATAAACTTTTTACAGGTTCACTTACCAATAAAATACTTTTATGACCAATTATAACCATATACTATTTAATAATTATAGTAAAATTAGTAATACCCAATAAGCATACTATACCGTTGATTGGGTATATCTGCTCTATTTGCAATACTTGAGAATTGCCTTAATTACTTGCGCTCTTAATGGCCCAAGGTTATAATATTCTCCCGTTGGAAGTAGTCCCCTTTGTTGCCTGTTTATCAATAATACCACTGAAATATTGTACTTAGGAATAACGGCAATACTGGTTCCTGTAAAACCGGTATGACCAAATGATCCTACTGGTGCACCCTTTAAAAATGAATTGGTAGTATCCATCATCCAGCCCAATCCATTGTTAAATTGGTCCATGGTTAAAAATTGCTGAATGGTTTTTGTTGAAATAAGTGGATTGCTTTTATTGAAATCTTTCTGCATTAAAAAATCTACCAATCGTTGAATATCATCTATTGTAGAAAAAAGTCCTGCTGCGCCAGAAATGCCTCCATTGGCATACCATGCATTGCCATCATTCACTTCACCAATTAAGCTATAGTTTCTCCATCCATTCCAACTAAGGGGGTCTATTTCTTTTTTGCTAAATCCCAATGCAGGTTCGTACACCATTCTTTTTTCAAGTGGGTGCAATTTTTAATGTATTGCCATTCTTTAATGGGTTATACATGGTATGCATCATGCCCAATGGCTCGTGAATTTTTTCTCGTAAAAATTGATCTAATGGCATGCCACTTACAACTTCTATTATTTGCCCTAAGATGGTAAAACCAAGGTCACTGTATTTTCGCTGTTTGCCAATAGGATAGCTTAATGGCAATTGGGCTATTAAATTGTAAGTAGCTGCTTTATTATTCGATTTATAATACATAGGATACCATTCGGGCAAACCAGCTGTATGAGTTAACAGCTGCTGAATAGTAATAGCTTTTTTTTCTGCTGTATTAAATGCATTGATGTATTTACTTACAGAATCGTTAACCGAAATAAGTTGTTTGTCTGCTAAATACATAATAGCAGTAGTTGTTCCAACTACTTTAGTTAAAGAGGCAATGTCGAATAAATTTGTTTTGTTCATTAATTCGGCCTCAGGTAGTATTTTTCCAAATTGATCAAACTTTTTAGTGTATCCGTATGCTTCCTTCCAAATAATATGGTTGCCCTCTTTGATGAGGATTACTGCGCCAGGAATCTGATGATTGATTACTTGATCATGCAAAATGCTATCGATACTTTCTATTAAATTATTTTCTCTTTGTATTTTACTATTTGCCTGCGCAGTTGATGGATTAGGAGCTGTAATTGAAACAAATAATACTATGGCAGCAATAAGTTTAACAGTGGCATTCATGGGGTATTATTTTTTTTGAAAGCTACAAAACAAAAAATGCTGTACAGTATTAAAAGGTGTTGTATGATCTTCTTCTATGCATTTAATTCTGTTGAAAGCCACTTCGAACCTAGTACTCATAGACCTTTCGTTGTATTGCTGTATATCAAGTCCACTACATTTTGTAGGTCCATCCTCCGAAAATGTACCCAATACTAAATATCCATTCGATTTTATTCCTTTTTCAGCTATGGATACATATTTATTAATTGCTGTTTCATTCGTAAGAAAGTGAAATGCTGCTCTATCATGCCAAAAATCAAATTGTACAAGAGGAACAAAGTCTATTATATCCGACACAACCCAATTTACCAAATCGGCTTTCTTGCCTAACCTTTTTTTGGCTCTCTCTAAAGCGGAAGCAGATATATCCAATACCCATATATGCTGATACCCCTTTTCTATTAATGCATCTACCAAATAACTATCGCCACCGCCTATATCAATAATATTGGCGTTTAAGGGTTGCTTAAATAGCTCTACAAATGCAATAGAGGTTGTTGGATAGCTTTGAAACCAACTTAGTTCTGTAACTGACTTGGTGTTAAATACATTTTCCCAATGAGCTTTATTATTGTTCATGGCTGTTTATTTTATTTTTAATCTCCATCCCACATACAACATTCTTCCATTGATGGGGCCCCATACCATGGAAGCATCAAAATAAGGGCTAAATGGTTGTTCGGCAGATACAATTACATTCTGTTGGAAAAAGTTAGTGATATTTTCAGCTCCTACATAAAAATCCATCGGATTCTTTTTGCCAATTGTTTTGCTGATCTGTGCACTCATCAATATAAAATCAGGTGAATATTCTGCTAATTTAAACGGTGGAGGATTATCGGATGTATTTGGAATTCTTTTCTTTCCATTATAGGTAATGGTATAATCAAATTTCCAGTTATTGATTGAATAGTCTGCACTAATAAAAGCACGGTGCCCCGATATAAACGGCCTTTGGAGTAATTGATTGCTATAGGTTGTTTTTACATCAAAATACCTATACGCAAGGCGTATATCTAATTTTGGAGCAGGGTTGATAGTTAATTCAGTTTGAAAACTATTGGAATAAGATTTACCTGCTAAATTATAAAAACGCACTTGCCGGGCGTTTTCAATATCAACCACTACTTGGTCGGTAAAATCATTTCTGTAAAAATCAATATTTAAAGAGGCATCTCTTTGGAATAATCTAAATTTTTGATCGAAACTGATACCTTTATTCCAAGCAATTTCTGGATTTAAACCATATGCTCCTTTCGCATTGGTTGCGAATATATTTACTTGCCTTGCACTTACAAATACACTGGTATTTTCTGCAAAAATATTGGCTGTTCTTTGGCCTCTTCCTATACTTCCACGAAATACCGATCCTTTAATGGGTTCATATCGAATATTCAATCGAGGAGTAATGAATGTGTTGTATAAATTATTGTTGTCGATTCTTATACCACCCACTGCACTGAACTTTTCATTGGGGGTATAAGTGTATTCGAAAAATGCACCGGGCACTATTTCGGTTCTTTTGTAATTGTTGTTCTTAAAATCTTCATTGTATTGATCATACTGAAAACTTAATCCTGTTCTAAATTTATGGATTGTAGTACCTATAATGGATTGATAAATTAAATTACTATAAAAGCTTTGCTGCTTTGCATTGTAGTTGGTAAGGCCAAAATAAGAGTCTTGTGTATGGCTAATTCCAGCCAATTGCAACCCAATGCTCTTGTATACTTTCTGAGGAAATACGTAGCCTATTTTTGCAAAACCTTCGTAACGGTTGGTGTTAATGCCCAATCCAAATAGATTGGTTGTGCCTTTATCCCTTTTTGCATCAAAACTAGTTTGGCCTCCTGTTTTTCTGTCGGTCATTACTTTAAAACCAAACTGTACCATCATCCCTTTTGAATCATCATACTTGTAACGGTTTACTAGGCTAAACTGGTTTCCTGTAGGTAAATCACGAAATCCGTCTTTATTAAAA
>VIKJ01000081.1 GCA_008080615.1 Chitinophagaceae bacterium
CGCTATTGGATACCTTTTTTTTAACAGCTGCTTTCTTTTGAGCTACCACAGAAAGCACACTTGTTAATCCTATTAAAATAAAAACAACATTTTTAAAGTTCACCATTGTATAATTAATTAAATGGATTGAGGATTTTTTTTTGCTGCATAAAACTTGTATCAGTTAAACAAGAGAGAAATGCTATTAAAGATAATTTTTCTTGTTGTGAAATACTAAAGCCATTAATGAGTTTACTTTTATTTCTATTCAATTTCCCATCGCCTCTATTTTCTCCATCTTGAATGAATCTTCCCCCACGCTGGTATATATCAATCATATCCGCAATATTAGCTACAGTTCCATCATGCGTGTAAGGGGCTGTGATCATAACATTGCGTAAGGAAGGTACACGAAATTTACCCTTGTCAAAACTGTTTTTGGTAGATTCGAATAATCCCTGATCTGCAGTAGGATAATCCCCTTCTTCACCTATATTATACAAACCCGTATTATAAAATTTGTTCAATATTGGTTTATCCGTTAAACGATGACAATTACCGCATCCAAGCTTTTCCGAATAAAACAGTTGCATCCCTTTAATTGCAGTTTGATTCATTGCTTTTTTATTTCCGCGCAAATAATCATCATAAACTGAACCAAATGCAACCAATTGATCTTCAAACTTGGCAATTGCCGTTATTATATTCTGGAGAGTGATAGGCTTTTGTATCTTGGGAAATGCTTTATGGAAGAGGATTCTATAAAATTCAACGGATTCAATTTGCCTAATAATTTGTTGTTCATTCAGTTTCCAACCAAGTTCTTTAGGATGCTCATTAAAAAGCGGAAAAAGCATTTGGGATTCAAAACTTTTAATGCTACTGTCTGCCCAGGTTAAAGAAAGATTGTAGCGCGAATTAAGCAGTGATGGTGCGTTTCGTTTTACATTGTAACCATCAGCACCAGCAGAAGTTCTATAGCCATCTGTAAAAGCAAACTGAGGATCATGGCAAGAACTGCAAGATTTTGTTCCATTATAAGACAATCTAGTATCATAAAAAAGATACCTTCCTAATTCGATTTTTGTAGCACTAGTTTGATTGAAAGCACTTGATAAAGATGTTGTTGTTCCAAGATATCCCCAGAAAAGAAGAAACAATAAAAAAACAATGATGATTTGCTTCTTCATGATATCAATTGAAATCGTATAATTCCCATTTTTTGCTAACTCTATTGAACCTGAAGCTATAATTTGTTTCGGGTTTTTCACTTGATGCTTGTAAATTAAAATTAAATGCTACTCCGCTAATAAGTAAAGAACTTTTTGTCATTTTAATTTTTCTTACTTTGTCGTCACCTCTTGGGCCATATCCATCTAAGGACAATTCAAAACGCATTTGTTTACGAACGAATTTCCCATTTGCGTTAATTGGAATGGAGAATAAAGCACCAGTTCTTGCTTTTCCAAAGTATAACCTTTTTTGATTAGCCTCATCAAAAGCAACTGTCATTCCAATAACGTCTTTCCTATTGAGTGTATCTGTAATTTTTTTGGTTGATGCTTGAATTAAATAGATAACCCCTAATTCTCTTTGTCTGCTAGAACCTGCAACTGTACTAGCTATTAAGAGATCACTAGTACAATCATAGGTAATACCTAAAAGTCCATAAGGGTTATTAGGTGTTGGCAATGCAGCAAATGGCAAACTAAGCCATTCTTTTAAAACGCCTGTATATGCATCAATTTGATAAATGGTATTTAACTTTTTTATTGGATTATACATCATAGAAATCAACGGAGTAGGCAAAGTGTATGCATTCCCATAAAAATCAAATGCAATTGAAGAAAGATATCCTGCTTGCTTCCAAGATTCGTGTTGGTAAACCGTTTTTTTGGGAGAAGTTGCAGTTGGTGCTATTTGATTGGATAATTGTTCAAATTCAATTAAAACGATACCCGTTTTTTGTTTTTCTGAAGTACTTAAAGCTGTCCATAAAGGATCAAAACCCAAGGTTCTGATAAAAGCGGGCTCTTTTTGGCATGGTTTTATTTCATTCTGTGCCTGGGCATAATTTCCCAAAATGAGAAAAAAAGAAAAATTTAGGATATTTATTTTCATTTTCAAGATTAGGATAAAAAAAACTCAATTTTAAATATATATATAAAATAATCTATTATAAGTACTCAATATCAATACTTTATATATCAAATTAGTACAAATTGGCCATATTTCCCATTATAAGCTATAAAATGCCTTGAAATTTGCAACAAAAAACATACAAACAACTTGGTATAATTCAACGTGGATAAGGTTTATAATGAAAAATTAATATTCAACTTTATTAAATTTTATGTAATTTTATTTCAAATTGTTCAGCAAACTCCCAAACTTGGAATCAAATTTGATTCATTTGTTAAGGATGAAACGCTCAGCAATAAAAGCGAAATTTAAATTAATATTTTTTCAACAATAGTGTATGGCAAACTTTTACTCAACTTCTCTTATCGCTACTTTTAAAAAAGGTACTGCAATTCTTTTCCTAGCTATGCTAATAGCCGGTGGATCAAAATTGGATGCTCAGGTAAGCGGTATTGTTTACAGAGATTTTAACGCAAGTGGTGCAAAAGAAAACACCGCATCTTACAATGAGCCAGGTGCAGCAGGTGTAACTGTTAAAGCATACAATGCAGCAGGTACACTATTGGCAACAACAACTTCTGCTTCTAATGGTAGTTATAGCTTTACTGTAGGTCAGATACCTGCAGCTACTAAAGTTCGTTTAGAATTTACTGGTTGGCAGAGTGCTGATTTTCCTGCAGCATTTGGAACGGGCAATGGTACAAGCGTTCAGTTTGCTACTGCGCCATTTGCCACTGCAAATTTTGCCATCAACTACCCTGGTGATTATATTGATAATGCAAATGCCAGAATCATTTTGCCTTCTTATGCAAACGGAGACAACCAAGTGAATACTGGCAACTGGTTTGATGCAAAAAACGCAGACAATACTTATGCATTTAATTATGATGGAGTTGCTGCAGCAAGTGTGATAAGTGATATGGGACAAATTGGTTCTGTATGGGCAACAGCCTATCATAGAAAAGCAGATAAATTATTCTATGCCGCTTTTGTAAAAAGACATGTATCATTAGGTCCTCTTGGTATTAACGGATTGTATGTTACAACTAGTGCAAAAACAGTTACCAATAAAACCAATACAGGTTCTTTTGTAAACTTAAACGCAATCAATCCTGCATTTGATGCAGGCTCATTGCCAGGAAGAACATTTTCACCAGGCAACAATAATAAAACACAGGCTAATAGAGATAATATGACTGTTGGTAATGTGTTTACCGAAGTAGGTAAAAAAGGAATTGGCGGAATGGCCATTTCTGATGATGGAAGATATTTGTACATCATCAATTTAAATGATAGAAAATTATGGAGAGTGGATATTGGTACAGCTGGAACTGCACCAACATTGGCTTCTCAAATTGTTTCTTATAACGCTTTCCCTGTAGTTGCTGGTAACAGCACATTCAGACCTTTTGCAGTAAAATTTTATAGAGGAGCTGTTTATGTTGGAGGCGTATTGGATGGTGTTAAACCAGATAACTCATCTGTAAACAGAGCTGAATTAAAAGCAGTTGTATTGAAAGTGGATGCTTCTGTAACACCGGGAACAGAAACGTTCTCTACGGTTTTAGATGCTCCATTAACTTATCAGCGTAAAGCCAATATGAATACTGGTTTTGGTGTGAATAAAAACACCAATTATATTGATCCCAATGGAACGATTGCTGCTGCCACTTTGTGTCAGGGCTCTTGGCACCCTTGGGCAAGAACATTTACAGAATTAACTGTAACTGGAAATGGTGGAACGGCTGTTTATCCTCAGCCTATGTTAACTACAATTGAATTTGACCCTGCTGATGGTTCTATGATAATGGGTATTACGGATAGAACAGGTCATCAAACTGGTAATGTTAACCTTAGCCCAACTGGAAACACTTTGTTTACAGGTAATGCTGCTGGAGATATATTAAAAGCAACCAATACGGGTGGTACTTATACAGGATTTGTTTTAGAAAGCAATGGTTCTGCTGGAGGTAACACTACTAGTGGCGCTGGAAACAATGAAGGTCCTGGTGGCGGTGAATTTTATTATACAGATCGTTACCAATCAGGTGATGGTGGAGCATTGGGTATTGGAAATACGGCCAATGGCGCTAATGCAAATGTATCTCACGAAGAAACAAGTACCGGTAGCGTTGCTGTTTTTCCTGGTAAGGAATTAATTTCAACAGCATTTGACCCAATTTCTAATTGGTACACTGGCGGTGTACGATATTATTCTAACACGAATGGTATTGCCAAAAATGGTAAAGTATTATATACAGGCAATGATGTAAGTGTATTTGGTAAAGCAAATGGATTAGGCGATTTAGAAATCATTTCTGCTCCTGCTCCTATTGAAATAGGAAACCGTGTTTGGTTTGATGGAAATGGAGATGGTAAGCAAGATGCTGATGAAGACGGAATAGAAGGAGTAGATGTTCAATTAGTGCAAGGAGTTACTGTTGTTACTACTGCAAAAACTGATGTAAAAGGTCATTACTATTTTTCTAGTGATGCTAGCAGAACTTCTACAACATCGGCTAAATACAATGTAACTCAACTTCAACCTAATTCTAATTATAAAGTAAGAATTAAAAACGCGAAAGGTGCAAGCGTTCAAACTCCATTAGCTACATACGATTTAACTGTAAAAGACAATGGCGGAATTGATGCAAACGCTGATGAGCGCGACAACGACGGTGCACTAAACGGTGATGATGCTGATATTGATGTTACCACAGGTGTTGCGGGTAGCAACAATCATAGTTATGATTTTGGGTTTGTTACTGCCGGACCGGTTGGTGGCGGTGGCGGTGGTGGTGTAGAAAGCAAAAGCTTAGGTGATGCCATTGCAATGCGTGTATTTAATAACGCAGTAAATGGCAATCAAGGCCCTGTAGACTACGCCAAATTGCCTAGAGCAAATAACAATAGATCTATAGGAATTGCTGCTACAGGCACTCAACTTAAATTAACCGATTTATTACCTCGCAGCTTAAACAATAATTCATATAAAGCTTTTGTAACTACTCCAAAAGATATTATGGCTATCACTAATGCAAAAGACATTTTGTCTATTGACTTTGTGAACAATAATATTTCAAAAGCAGTAGCATTTGGAACACAAACTACTGGTGAAGTATACGACCATACTAAAGCAATTTGTGATCGTTTAAAAGGTTACGAATTAACCAATATGCAAAACACGTTGGTGAAAGGCGTAAATATGGTTCAATACAACTTGAAAAATAACAACGGTGATATTGAATATGCAATGAGCTTTATTGTGGGTGCTAAAACTGGTAGAAATAGTTACACTATACAATCTAATTGGTTAAATAGAGACTATACTATTGATGAGGTAATGTACAATATTCAGCTTTGGGCAGGTTCTCCAAGTTTGGTAATTGAAATGGCCAACGATATCATTACTAAGTTACAAGCTGGTATGCCTATTCAGGAAATCAAGAGCAATGTTAGTTTACCTAAAACATATATCACTAATGGTAAAAGAGTAGATGAAAATGTTTCACTTACGATTAATAACAATACAAATATTAGCAGTGCTTATTTTGAAATTAAAGATAGAGCGAACGAACAAAGTACTACATTAAATACTCGTACTTTACCAATTACGCTTTCTCCTAATGGATTGTCTACAGTGTCTGTTCCTAGTAGTGATTTATTTGAATCTACTTTAAGCCTTTATGTTAATGGAATACAGAACCTGTTGCTAAAGACGAATTCCCTATTTTCAGAAACGCTTCAGTAAGTGGAACCACTCCTGATTATTTAACCATGTACAAACTCTTAAGAGCAGGTGGTATTTCACAAGATTTAAGTGCTTATAAAACACTCAAGTTTAAAGCAACAGGAAATTCTACTATTACCATTACTTTGGTAAAACAATCAGTAGTTAATTGGGCAGACCAATACACACTGCAGATTCCTGTAAGTGGTGATAATAAAGACTATGCAATTAGTTTAACTGACTTTAAATCAACTGCATCAAATCTTCCTATTGACGTTAGTGATATCAATTCAATTGTATTCACTATGGGAGCAGCTGCACCTGGAAAAAGCACCGCAGTTCAGCTTGCATTGAGCAATGTTTCATTTAGCAAGGAAGACCTTGTATATATTAGAAGTTTACAAGTAAGAGATGTAAGCCTATATCCTAATCCTTCAAATGGCGTATTTAATGTTCGATTTAAAGCAGATAAAGATTACAGCCTTACCCTTAATATTATTGACGCTGCTACTGGTAATGTAGTCATGACCAAAATGGTGAATGCTACTAGAGGAGAAAACAGTGTTCCTGTAGAATTAAGAAACAACAGTGGACAAAGAATGTATATCATCAGCTTAAATGGTAGTAACGTTAATTACAAGAGCACTAAGATTGTGATTGGCAAAAACTAATACCTTATTATATCTATTCAAAACGCTCCGAATACTTCGGGGCGTTTTTTTATGCCTATACTACCCCAATAATACGACTGAAACAAATTAAAATAAATTATATGTTTAATTTTTGCTTATTTTTTGCACAAAAAAGGCCTTTTTATACATATTAGATTGATGGTTTGAGCTAAAATGCTTTATTTTGACGAAGAAAAAATCAAAATTTATGTCTTTAAGATTTAACGCTATTAGCAGCATCACAAAAGAAACTGAGGGGGTATTATCTCGTCCTAGTGCAAAAATTACCGGAATTTTCGGTGAAAGTGTATTCACGCTTAAAACTGCTCGAGAGTTTTTAAGTGATGAAGCTTATAAAAGTTTAATTACCAGCGTACGTGGTGGCAAAAAAATTGATCGCAATGTGGCAAGTCAAATAGCCAATGGTATCAGAGCTTGGGCAGAAAGCAAAGGTGTTACACATTATACACACTGGTTTCAACCATTAACTGGCACTACTGCAGAAAAGCATGATTCATTCTTCACATTGAAAAGTGATGGAACTGCAATAGAAGAGTTTGACGGAGCTGCTTTGATTCAACAAGAACCCGATGCATCATCATTTCCTAGTGGTGGCTTAAGAGCAACTTTTGAAGCAAGAGGTTATACAGCATGGGACCCTTCCTCACCTGCCTTTATTATTGAAACAGGAGACGGTAGAACTTTATGTATACCAACCATTTTTGTTTCCTATACAGGCGAATCTTTAGACTATAAAGCACCTTTATTAAAATCAGTTGAAGCGCTTAATAAATCTGCTGTTGAGGTTTGCAATTACTTCGATAAAAATGTTACTAAAGTAACTGCAACCCTAGGATGGGAACAGGAGTATTTTGTAATTGATGAAGCATTGGCAAATGCGCGCCCAGATTTAGTTCAATGTGGAAGAACTGTATTTGGTGCAGCACCTGCAAAAGGTCAACAATTAGAAGACCATTATTTTGGATCAATTCCAGAAAGAGTGTACGCATTTATGCGAGACTATGAAGCAGAAGCATATAAATTAGGTATCCCTTTACGTACCAGACACAATGAAGTTGCTCCTGCTCAATTTGAGTGTGCACCCATTTTTGAAGAAGTAAATATTGCAGTTGATCATAACACCCTTTTAATGGATGTTATGAGCAGGGTTGCAAAAAGACATAAGTTAGTTGTATTGCTTCATGAGAAACCATTTGCAGGCATTAACGGAAGTGGTAAACATAATAACTGGAGTATGGCAACTGATACAGGTGTTAATTTATTAGCACCAGGAAAAACGCCTAAGACCAATTTAATGTTCCTTACTTTCTTTGTAAATACCATTAAAGCGGTTCATGATTATGCAGACATTATGCGTGCTGCTATTGCTTCTGCACCAAACGATCACCGCTTAGGAGCAAATGAAGCACCTCCAGCCATCATCTCTGTATTCGTTGGCCAATACCTTGCAAAAGTTTTAGCTGATGTAGAAACTAGAGTTGGTAATAAATTTGATGAGCAAGATGAAGCCATCTTAAAATTAGATTTACATCGCAGTATTCCAGAATTAATGTTAGACAATACGGACCGTAACAGAACTTCTCCGTTTGCTTTTACAGGTAACAAATTTGAATTCCGTGCAGTGGGTTCTTCTGCAAACTGTGCAATTTCAATGACTGTTTTAAATACCATCGTTGCTGATACTTTGAAAAAATTCAAAGCAGATGTAGATGCTTTAATTGAGAAAGGCGATAAGAAAGAAATTGCAATCATGCATGAAGAATGGCATCATGAAGCAGAGCGCAGAGGTTTACCTAACTTAAAAACTACACCTGTTGCTTTAGATGCAATGCTTTCTGATAAAGCCAAACATTTGTTTGAATCAAATGGTATTTTAAGCCATTCTGAATTAGAAGCGCGTCATGAAATTGAGTTAGAAAAGTACATTAAGAAAGTACAGATAGAAGCTAGAATAATGGGGGATTTAGCAATCAACCACATTTTACCTGCTGCAATAAAATATCAAAATGATTTATTAACCAATATCAATGGATTAAAAGCTGCAGGGTTACCTGAGTCTGCTTATCATAGTCAATTGGCAATTGTTACAGAGGTAAGTAAGCATATACAAATCATCCATAGCAAAACCCATGAAATGGTAGAAGCGAGGAAGATTGTAAACAATATTGAAAACTCTCGTACCAAGGCTATTGCTTACGAGAGTCAAGTAAAATCTACTTTCTTTGATGAGATTCGCTACCACGTAGATAAGTTAGAGCACTTAGTAGATGATGAATATTGGACACTTCCTAAATACAGAGAAATGTTATTTCTGAGATAAGATTTGTGCCGAAATATTACTAATCTTTACCGATAACGAATAGTGGATCCTAAAAAAATCCACTATTTTGTTTATATAAATCAAGAAAAAATGAAAAAATTATTGAGTTTACTCACTGTTGCAGTATGTTGTTCATTTACTACTATCATAGCTCAACCTCCTGCTGGTGGTCAAAGTATGGAACAAAGAATTGCCGCTCAAAAAGAGCGTTTCAAATCGTTGGGTTTAAATGATGTACAAGTAGATTCTGTAATGGCTATTTCAGCAGATATGCGTCCTAAACAAATGGCATTGAGAGATGTTGCTGAGGCAGACAGACCTGCAAAAATGAAAGAAATTGCTGAAGAGCGAAACAAGCGTCTTGAAAAAGCTTTACCTGCAGAATTGGCCAAGAAAGTAATTGAAGCAATGTCTCAACAACGCCCTGGCGGTGGCAGAGGTGGTGTCGGTCGATAGTCATGTAATTTATTATTCTGATACCATTATATAAGTCCCTATTAATTAGGGATTTATAATTATAACAGCTCGTTGATTTCGAATTTAAAATTGACCTATATTTTGTAGTAGAAAACAATAAAACTACACGTGATTTTACCGTAATTTATGTAGTGCTATATTTATTTATTTGTAAATCAATACATTATATATAATTATTTATTTACTATAATTCTTTAACTTTCAAAAATCAAGTGTTTTACTATAGATTTGAGCAGTTTAATAAATTTAAATAACTAAATATCAATGAAAAAAAATCACCTGTTAAAATCCAAGTCTTTCGAAACAATTATCGCAAGTTTACTAGTTTTAATTAGTATAACATTTTATTCATGCTATAAAAAAACCCTCAACAAGAGAAACAAAATCAAAATCTTAACTTGTTAAAATCTGCACTAACAGAAAATCAAGTAGCAATGATTTTAGAGAATTTTGGAACGTTTAATGAAAATTCTGTTAAAAAGACGATTTCTGAAAAAAGAACTATTTTTTCTGTTGAATTCTTAAATAATAATAATCATTTAAATAGAAAGCTATTAGTTGCATTCGACACTTCAAATGGAGTCCCAATTTTAAAATCTTATATTTTTGAACTTAATAGCCCAAATTTTTCTATTGAAAATTTGAAATTAAAAAAATACGATGGGTTCATAAATGGATCTATTAGCATAGTTTCATTAAACGATAATTCTGTATATACTTTTGAAAAAAATATAGTTGGCGAATTAGAATA
>VIKJ01000082.1 GCA_008080615.1 Chitinophagaceae bacterium
TACTCCTTACTACAAAATAGAGTAAAAAGCAAATTCCAGCAACATACGCAATCACTATTCTTGTACCCCAGCCCATAGTTATAAATTAAAATTCACTGATAAAAGTAGCAGATTTTGTTTCCATTACCTTATTTCCACTCATCAATTTAATTTCGTATTTCATTTTGCGTTGATGAATATTTTTAGGAAATACTTTTATAAAAAATGTTTCTTCGGCCAATTGTCGGCCTTTTAATGAATCTAAAGGAATGCCTATGCGTTCAATTTTAACGTTAGGATCAGTTGCTAACAAATGATAAGGCAATGCTTTATTGCTTTTATTGGTTACTTTAATTCTATACAAGTTACTAATAGTACCATCTGCATTTTCCTGAATACTTTGGCCTGGCACACGCATGATTGTTGAATCGAATGTAGTTCTTGTTAATATGAGTACGGTTAATAAAACCATTAATACTCCTAAAACGGCTGTATAAGATTTAATCCTATAAGTGAACTCGAACTTTTTACCAGAGGCAATACTATTTTCAGATGCAAATGTGATAAGCTCGGGAGCCTTCCCTACATTTTTCATCATCATATTACAAGCATCTATACATGCAGTGCAATTAACACATTCTAATTGTGTTCCATTTCTAATATCAATATTAGTAGGGCAAACATTTACACACATTCCACAATCAATACAATCACCTGCACCTGCTTCTTTTTGCTTCTTATTGCGAGGTTCTCCTCTTAAATAGTTATAGGCTACAATAATGGAATTTTTGTCTAACAATACACCTTGCAATCTTCCATAAGGGCAAATTACGGTACATACTATTTCCCTTACGAATGCGTAAACCACATAAAAAGCCATGGTGAAAAAGAAGATGGCAACAAACCCTACTATATGTTCCGAAACAGGCTCTGTGATTATCTTATACAAGGCGTCTACGCCTATAATATATGATAGAAAAGTATTAGAAATAGCAAATGAAAGTGCAAGAAACACAATATGCTTGATTGTTTTTCTAATGTACAATTCAGTAGTCCATGCTTTTTTATTGTTGATACGCTGCTTGTTCCCATCTCCTTCTATAAAGTATTCGATTTTCCTAAATACCATTTCCATAAAAATGGTTTGAGGACAAACCCAGCCACAGAAAATTCTTCCGTAAATCAACGTAAAAATGATGATAAACAAAATGAAGATGAGCATGCCAATACCAAACATGATAAAATCCTGAGGCGTAAAAAGCGTACTAAAGAAAATAAATTCGCCTTCAGGAAAATTGAACTGAAACATCGGATTTCCATCAACCTTAATAAAAGGCAACGAAAAGAATAGCAGTAAATAAAAATAGCTAAGCCAAGATCTATATTGATATAATTTTCCCTTTGGCTTTAATGCATAACTCCAATTCCGCTTACCTTCTTCTGTAATACTTGAATGTCTATCCCTAAATGTTCCCTGTTCTTGCTCACTCATCCTTATTCATTTTATTTTGCTTTTACCGTATCTACAGCAGGTTTTGCTGCACTCTCCTCAACAAATAATACACCTTGCTTCTCTTTTGCAGGAGTTGGATTGGTACCTACAAGCGATTTTACATAACTAGCTAACTGTGCCATTTGAATGGGAGAATAATCTTCTTTCCAAGATTTCATACCCTTCTCTGGCCAACCGTATTTAATTGAGTAAAATATAGATTTGATATCGCCTTTGTGTATCCAATAATCATCTGTTAAGTTAGGTCCAATTCCGGGTGCACCATTTACTATAGCTCCGCCATTTTCTGCATGGCATGTTGCACAAGCACCTGGTTTAATAAACAATGCTTTACCTGCAGCAATACCCGCAGCATCTTGCATCACTACTGTTTTCTCATCTACATTATTAGCCGACTTTTCTAAATAAGCTGCTTGTTTTACCGCAGCTATTTCTTGCTCTATTTGTAACTCTTGCTGTTGCAATGGCCTTGATTCTGCAACGTGATAGCTGTACAAATAAACTACTGCAAATACAACACTTAATGCAGCACCATATAGCCACCAAATAGGAATATTGTTGTCTAGTTCTTTTATGCCATCATAATCATGGCCTAAATCTAATTTAACAATATCTTCTTGTGTATTTCTATTGTACAAACGATCGAACCAAGGAATTTTTTCAACTGGTGCAACTGGCACTGCTCCTTTAGCTTCTTCGGCTACTGCAGCTTCTTTCTTTAAGAAAGTGCTAATGCTAAATGCAAAATAGAAAATGATTAATATCTCTAAAGCCAACACTGTTCCTATCATGTACATTACATTTTCAGATACTACCGTACTTGCATTTGGATCAACTGGCGCAGTGGTTTGAGCAGTTAATGCAATTGAAGAAACACTAAAAATGATTAACAATGACAATGCTTTATTAATCGTTCCATTCTTTTTCTCTTCTGCAATTTTATTGCGTATGGCTAAAATAAATACATTGCCCAATACATAAATTACAGCAGCAAGTAACACGGTTACTCCCAATAGTGTGTAGGCGAATGTGCTATCATAGAAAACGTCTTTTGCTGCTGCAGGTGCGGCTGCAGCATCTGTAGTTTGAGCAAATAAGGAGATTGTACTTATCATAAATACAACTGTGGCCATTAATCGGATGGCTTTCCCCTTTAGAGTTTGATGATATGTTTTTAATTTCAGTATCATATTGATTGTTTTATCAGTCTTTGATTGGAATATTGCTTCTTTCGTTCATAGATTCTTTGCTGGCACTAAATACATACCAAGTTACTACTGCAAAGAATATAGTAAAGATTAGGAGCGATATCAATGGATAAATGCTCACATTGTCTATACTGGTTAAATAATTTTTAAATTTCATACCCTTATTTTAGTGTAAATTCTTTACTTCTTTTTCAGGTGCTTTTTTAAGATCCGTACCCATTCTTTGTAGATAAGCAATCAAAGCGATGATCTCTTTTTTGCTATCTGCATTTTTAATGTTGTTGGCCTTAAGTTCAGCAGCAATTTCATCTGCCTGAATTTTTAAATCATTATTGGCTTCCAAATCAAATCCTTTTGGATAAGGAACTCCCAATGTTTGCATAGCACGTATTTTACCAGGGGTGGTAGAAATATCCAAGTCATTTTCATGTAACCAGCTATACTCTGGCATAACACTTCCCTGAGAAATCTCAGTTGGTGCATACATATGCCTATAATGCCAACTATTAGGATACTTACCTCCCTGACGAGCTAAATCTGGCCCAGTTCTTTTACTTCCCCACTGGAATGGATGGTCATATACAAATTCACCAGATTTAGAATAGTCTCCATAGCGGGCTACTTCATCTCTAAAAGGTCTGATCATTTGTGAGTGACAAGTATAACAACCTTCTCTGATATAGATGTCTCTACCTTGTAACTCTAGTGGAGTATATGGTTTAACCGTACTGATGGTGGGAATATTTTCTTTAACCAAGAATGTAGGTATTAACTCAACAGCTCCTCCTACCCCAACTACAACTAAACTCATTACCAACATTTGAACTGGTCTACGTTCAATGATAGAATGCCAGTAAGCTTTTCCCGGAGGTAATGGAACAGATGCTAAAGAAGGTGCTTCTGCATGTTCTGCTTCAATAAGCGAACCACTCTTTATGGTTTTAATTAAGTTCACTACCATCAACACAGCACCAGCTAAATAAATAGTACCGCCCAATCCACGTAAAACATACATTGGTAAAATACGAGTAACTGTTTCTAAGAACTGATATTTTAACTGGCCTTCTGGAGTAAACTCTTTCCACATTAATACTTGAGACAATGCAGCCCAATACATTGGGATTGCATATAACAATATACCAATCGTTCCAATTAAGAAATGGGTATTGGCCCATTTAACCGAATACAATTTTGTATTAAAAATTCTTGGTACTAACCAATACAACATACCGAATGTGAGAAATCCGTTCCAACCCAATGCACCTACGTGAACGTGTGCAACAACCCAGTCGGTATAGTGCGCAATTGCGTTTACATTTTTCAATGAAAGCATTGGGCCTTCTAATGTGCTCATACCATAACAGGTAAGTGCCACAACATACATTTTAAGAATAGGATCTTCTTTTACTTTATCCCATGCTCCACGTAATGTGAAAATACCATTCAACATTCCACCCCAGCTTGGTAAAATAAGCATGATACTAAATGCTACTCCAAGAGATTGCGCCCAATCTGGAAGCGCAGTGTATAATAAATGGTGTGGTCCTGCCCAGATATAAATAAAGATCAATGCCCAAAAGTGAATAATACTCCAACGATAAGAGTATACAGGCCTTTGAGCTGCTTTAGGAACAAAATAATACATCAACCCTAAATAAGGTGTAGTTAGGAAGAAGGCAACAGCATTGTGGCCATACCACCACTGTACCAGCGCATCCTGAACACCTGCATACCAGCTATAACTATGTGTAAGCGATGTTGGTAATGCAAATGAGTTTACAATATGCAACAATGCAACAGTAACCCATGTACCAATTAAAAACCAGATAGCTACATACAAATGACGCTCTCTTCTGGTTAAAATGGTCGCAAACATATTTACACCAAATACTACCCAAATTAAAGTGATAGCAATATCAATAGGCCAAATTAATTCTGCATATTCTTTACCCTCAGTTAAACCAAGTGGTAATGTAACTGCTGCAGAAACAATGATTAACTGCCAACCCCAAAAATGGATATTTCCTAGTGCTTTGCTCCACATGCTGGTTTTCAGCAATCTGGGTAACATATAATAGGTTCCTGTAAAAATTCCATTACCAACAAATGCAAAAATAACTGCATTGGTATGGAGTGGGCGAAGCCTTCCGAAAGTTGTATACTCAATGCCTAAATTAAGTACAGGATAAGCAAGTTGGAAGGCAATGATAACCCCCACTAGCATTCCTACAATTGACCATAGGATGGTGGCATAAGCAAAGTTCCGGACGATCTTGTTGTCGTAGGTGAATTTTTCTAATTGCATATTTATTGATTCTTAGGTTCTTGACTTTTATTATCGAACAAAATTTTATTAGCTGGCGAAAAACTATCATCAAACTGTCCTGTTTTGGCTCCCCATATGAAAGCTACTAAAAAACCAACGGCCACAGTTAAACTAACAGCAAGTAATAGTATGATCACTTTCATTTTTTATGTTTTTGATGTGTTGGATGATGAGGATGCTCTGTAGATTTTGGCCTGGTAGTAATGCCAAATGGCAAATAAAGCGGACAAAAACTGATGAAGCTGGTTAATATAAAAATACCGCCTAATACAAGCAATATTGTTGCTACTAAACCGCTGAGGGCACCTGTAAAGTAAAGTACACCAATTAAAATGGCCACTAATACCCTAATGGCTTTGTCTAGTGTTCCCATGTTCTTTTTCATATAGTGTTAGGTTGGTTAAACAATTTAAAACAAAAACGATCAATATAGATAGATCCTATTAATGTTGTTGAAACAATACTGAGTGTACTCATTGGCATCAGCACTGCAGCTACAATGGGTGATAACTGGGCTGTTACTGAAAAATAAATGCCCAATACATTGTAAATAAGGGAAATTATAAATGTAATTGTAATCAATCTTTTCGATAAAATAGCTGCTTTAATGTATTGATTTAGATAGGGCAAATTTTTAGCAAGTATGATCGCGTCACTTGCTGGTGAAAATTGAATGGTATTGTCTACAACGGCTAAGCCAATATTACTCTTACTTAAAGCACCT
>VIKJ01000083.1 GCA_008080615.1 Chitinophagaceae bacterium
TATAACCAATAACTTATCTGCTATAGGAAAAAATATTTTTTCCTTATCGGTATTCACTACATCATATCCCCGATAATTAAAAATGGGTTGAAATAAAAGGTATTCGCCTTTTTCCTTCAGCAATACTTTTAGTTCGGGCTTTGCATCTTTTACTTCTTCTTTTTTAACATTGGTAAAGTGAACAGCATATTCTTTAGATAAAGGCAATATAAATTCTTGCAATTTGGCACTCCAGTCTGCAGCTTCAATAACCATTTTACCAGTTGGCAAAAACTTTTCTACCAACAATATATCTTCTGCCTTTTTCCAAATAAAAAATTGTTGATGATATTGAAATAGAAAATGGGCATCATTGGCATTCTCCGTAATATTTAAATCGGCCAACGGCAATTTAACCCTACAGTCTACAATGTATTGGTTGTCTTTGTAACTGATTTCAAATTCTGGGCTAATAAAATGATCTGATAAGCTTGCCTGCTCTAGATTAGCCGTAGTAAAACTTTTATTAGCAGGTAAATTAAATACAAAATTACTGCCCTGCAGTTCTGCAAATAACTTCTTTACTTTAGGATGTAGGTATTCGTTAATTAAATGCCTGGTTTCTTCGGGTAATTCATCATCATGTTGCTGAATAATATTTTCCCAGATTCCACTAAAGGGAGAATTTCTATTCAGGTAACGGCTTACTTCACTAGGCATTAGCTTTCGAAGTTGCTGCAACAACATTTTATCGTCTTCAGAAAAAACTTCGGTATTAATAAACTTGGTTAAATCTAATTTGGTGGTTTTGGTAACATACCTGGTATTGGTATCATCTGCCTCTCCTTGTACCAATTCTAATTGAGTATAAGGATACTGCATTTGTTGTGTTGTAATCACCAACCCCATTTTTAAAGTGGCTTGTACTGGCTCTTCGAATGTTTCAGCAGCAGTAACCATTGTATTAATAGGAACGGGACGCGGCTCTACCCCTGTGTTCATGGCCACTCTTTTAATACTGGTATCAAGTACTCTTAAAAAGGGCTTCCCATCTGTATAAGTAAACTCAAACTTTCCTTTTAAATCATCATCCAAAGAATAGCCATAGAGAGCTAGTAATTTATTTTTTTCTTTATCCCAGTTGCGGATACTATCGAAATATCCAGCCCCATGATTTTTTAATAATTGATGAAATACAATTGCCTTATGAACACAAAGCGGATGGTCTATTTCACTGCTACAAGTACAACTGGTATCAAAATTTCTTTCTTCATTTTTTTGCAAAACTACCCGATGCTTTTCTCCTTCTAAATCTACTTCGGCTACTACTCTTTCATTTTTTGCTTCAAGTAATGTGGCCGTATTGCTACGTAAGTACTCTTGCGCTTTTTCAAATGTTTCTGTAGAAGTTAACATCCTAAAAAGCTTTAGATCTAATAGCTTTATTTTAACTACAGTATGTTTCTGATCGTATAATGTTTCTTTATCGCCCAATAAATTTTTATCGAGCATATCTTGTAAATGAAAAAGGGCGCCAGCTTTATGCCTACATACTTCGGATAAATTGTAAGGGCAGCTACATCTTAGGGAAAGGGTTTTGGGATCTTTAAATTGAGAAATATGCACTTTGTAAAAAGTGGCATATCCATCATCCTTTACCCTGAATATGATATTCGCCATCAAGTCGTCGTGCTCAATCAGCTCCACATTTCCAAGGGCATGGATTTTTTTTCCTCTACGTATTACTTCCTCAGTAGCGTTATTGTAAATATGTTTTACTAAATATGGTAGTGCCATGCGAATGAATCAGTTGAAAAAAGACCAATTTGCAAAAGTAAAGGAAACTAATTCTAATACAGAAGAGATTTAAACCTAATGTGGATGAAATGTTTGTTATTCGTTCAATTTATTGAACAACGAGGTCTCCATTGATGAAAACAGGCAGAATATTGGCCAAATCGGCGCTTACGCAATATTCAAGGTCTTTCTCCAAACCATATTGAGATAGTCGATGCCAATGGGTAGTGTTCCTAATAAATGATTTCAACTCATGTTTATGTAAGGCATACATATTTTCAGCCATCAAACTGCTATCGCAATGAATGGTAAAATGGGCTTTAATTTTTTCTATAACGGCACCTGCAAATAAACAGTCTTCTAAATTAAATCGATCCTTCCAAGCAGAACAACCAAGTATGACGTTTTTCTTCTGCGCTACTAAATGATCGCACACAGCAGATAAATTAGGAAATGACCCCGTGATAATTTCAGAAGCGCCATTTTGCAAAGCCATATGTAGCAACTTTGTTCCATTGGTTGTGGTAAGTACAAGTGTTTTCCCTTCAATAAAAGAACGAGGATATTCTGCAGGAGAATTACCATAATCTAAACCTGGAATAATTTTACCATCACGCTCACCAGCCGTGATGCCGCCCGTTTTTTTCCCAATCTCAATGCATTTATCTACAGCATCTACGGGTATTATTTTTGTTGCACCATTGTATAAGGCAGTTGCAATAGTTGAAGTTGCCCTAAACACATCAATTACAACCACTATACTGTTGGTAATGGTGTATAAATCTAACAGCTTTGGAGAGAGGATAGTATGCAGTACTGGCTTATTACTCATGGGCGCAAATATAATCAAGATAGTTCGATGGACGGATCCCAGAATTTTTTTTCAAAATCAACTATTTGATCATTTATTACATTGATTTTTTCTTTTTTCAATAATTCTTCCATTTGAGTAGGTGTGGCAAAATGCATTTTGCCAGATAACATTCCATTTCTGTTCACCACCCTATGAGCGGGTATTTGGGGCATTGTATGCGCTGCATTCATGGCCCATCCAACCATTCTGGCGCTGGATTTGGCACCCAGAAAAAGGGCAATAGCTCCATAACTTGTAACACGCCCTTTGGGAATTAATTTGGCCACTTCAAATACCTGTTCAAAAAAAGAGATCTCAGGCGCACCACTTGGTAGTACCGACTTTAATTTTTCAACATTTTTTTTTGGAGGCATTGCTGCAATTTATTCAATAAAAATATGCTTTGTGGGGCAGATACAATTGTACTAAACTTTAACGAGTAGTTTGTTTCTGTAAAAGCATTTCCGACTTTTTAGGCTCGGGCACAGATTCATATTCAAAGGGACAATGCCTACACCCATGACCACAACAATACCCTTTATCTAAATGGTATTTTTCAGTTAATACCATAAAGCCATCTTTATCAAAATAAAAATCAACAGATTCAACTAGGTTCTTGCTCACTGAAAACTATTTTTAATTGCGCGTCTAACTCTTTTGGTAAAGGCTGGTCAATGCTAAAAGAAATATAATGAATACGATTACTTTGAGCAATATCTAGGCCTTCATAATGTGTTTTAATGGTCAATTCGGGTTTAATGAACTCATTGGCATACACCTGATCGGTTTGTTCTAACAACTTTAGTTGAAATAAGTTGATTATGGCCAAAGTAAAATGATATAAACGAGGACTATCTGTTTTTAGATGAACGATACCCCCTGGTTTAAGAATTTGCTGATAAAGTCTTAAAAAATGAGGGTGGGTAAGTCTTTTTTTAGATCTGGATGCCCTTAACTGAGGATCTGGGAACGTAATCCAAATTTCGTGCACTTCCCCCGGGGCAAAGTAATCGGTGATTTTGTCTATATGAGAACGAATAAAAGCCACATTATCCAGGCCCTCTTCCAAGGCTGTTTTAGCGCCTCTCCAAATACGATTTCCCTTGATATCAATGCCTAAAAAATTCCTTTCCTTATACATTCTACCCAAACCAACCGCATATTCTCCCTTACCACAAGCCAATTCGAGGGTTAAAGGATGATTGTTCTTATAAAACTCGTTCCATTTACCGGGCATATTCTGTGGGTATTCCAACACATTAGGAAATGCTTTGATGGCTTCGAAGCGAATTAATTTTTTTTGACCCATGGGCGCGAAGATAAAGCAAGCACCTATGAATTTCACCCCGAAATTGCCTTTCCTTAACAAAAAACGGGAATAAACACCCTACACTTTGCAGTGTGAAAAAGATTTTACTCCTATTGTTGATCGGCATTTATACTACAGCCAGTATTGGTTTTAGTATAAAACAGTTCTATTGCTGCAACAAACTAAAATCTACTTCCATTGCTTTTACTACCAGTTCCGATAAAAAATGCGGAATGGATGCAGACAAAGATTTTTGCTGCAAAACAACTTACCAATATTTTAAAGTAAAAGACAACCATTTAGGAGAACCAGGATTTAATGGCTTAACAAAGGATTTTGTTGACGTTGAATTAATTCATCCAACATTTAGCTTAAACCTAGGGTTTACCAAAACAAATGAGGCTGCGTATTTTAGCAACCCTCCGCCATTGAACAATGGCATACCCATTTATTTATTGCACTGCGTTTATCGTATCTGATTTACTGCACTCATTCCTTATTGGCACTATAGTTTATAGTGGCCAATTTTTGCGTTGATATATCAAGCATTTTCTTCCTCATCATAAAATAAACAATCATGAAAAAAGCAATCATTCTTTTGTTAGCTGTATTTATCAGCTTTACCAGTTTTTCACAAACAAGCCCTGCAAAAGCAGATAGTACTGCAAAAGCAGCGTATAGTTGCCCAATGCACCCTGAAATTACAGGCACTGCAACCGATAAATGTAGCAAATGTAAAATGGCTTTAACGCCAACCAAACAATTTGCATGCCCAATGCATGCAGATGTTAAGAACAACAAAAAATCTAAATGCACCAAGTGCGGTATGGATTTAGTTGAAGTTAAAAAAGGATAAAAATGAGGATCCCGAAGTAAGTTCTTCGGGATCTTTTTAAAATTTGATGAAGATGAAAAAAATATATTTTCTATTGTTTATTTGCGGGTTATTGAATGCGCCCGCTATTGAAGCCCAAAGCAAAAAAAACAATATAGATTCCAGCATTACATTTAAAGTATTTGGAGCTTGCTCCATGTGCAAAGACCGTATTGAAGCAGCTTCCAAAGGCAGGGGGGGTAAAACAAGCAGAATGGGATGTAGATAGTAAATTATTAACCCTTGTGTTTAATCCTTCAGAAGTGAGTTTAGTAAAAATTCAAAATAGAATTGTAGCAGCGGGGCACGACTTAGAAGGTAAAAAAGCAAAGGAACTGGTGTACAATGAATTACCCGAATGTTGCCATTATAGAGAACCCATTACAGCAGAACACGATCAATCTGGGAATCAAGGATTGTCTCAATATCAAACAATACGTGGTATTGTATTAGAAGCAGATAACAAAGGAAAATTCAACCCATTGTTGAATGCATCAGCAGTATGGTTAGGAACAGGAAAAGGCGTAACAACAGATAGTTTGGGGTATTTTGAAATAACCCATAATGGAACAGATAATCGTTTGGTAATTAGTTACACTGGTTACAAATCGGATACTATAACGGTAACCAATATCAATGAACTAAAAGTTGTGATGGCTTCTAATAGTCAACTAAGAGGTGTTACTGTAACCAACTCCACTAGGAGTAGTTATATTTCTACCATTAGCCCTATTAGAACAGAGGTAATGACTTCGAGAGAATTACTAAAAGCAGCCTGTTGCAATTTGAGTGAAAGTTTCGAAACCAATCCTTCGGTGGATGTATCTTATAATGATGCAGTTACTGGTTCTAAACAAATACAGTTATTGGGTTTAAGTGGAAACTACACACAATTAACGGTTGAAAATTTACCAGGAC
>VIKJ01000084.1:0-2782 GCA_008080615.1 Chitinophagaceae bacterium
ATGCTAATATTTGGAATGAAGCGCAAGTCTATTGCCCTCAGAATCTATGAACAAAGCAAAATAGCCAGCAGAATCACTGATATACGTTTTTTCCATTATTACCCTACCACCTGCTTCATTTACTTTGAACAATACATTATTTAAATCATCCCCACCATTTAAATAAATCAAGGGACCTATTTCGCTTGGAACGCAGCCCGGCCCTGTTACAATGGCCCCGCCAATACCCGCCTCTGCAGGAAAAAATCCCATAGCTAATCCATTTATTTCTACAGTAGTAATTTCAATCCCATAGATATAATTAAAAAAAGCTACCGATCGGTAGTGGTTATATGCTGGAATTTCGAACCAGGTTACAAAATTTCTGAAAACAGATTGCTTCTTTAGCTTCTGCAAATTGGCAGCTTCTATTTTGCTTTTTAAATTTACTGTTGAGCCCATAAAGTTGAATCGTTAAATAGCTAAAATGAGATTATTAATTGACTTTTCCTTTTTAAATCATTGAAAAGCAGTGAATTATTGTATTTTAAGCTTTTTTTAATAATCATATCGCAAGTTTGGTATCTTCATTATCGTCTAAAGTATTTAGAGTCATTTGCTTAGCTTTAGACGCAGAAAAGGGAAAAAACCTTCAATCAAGCAAATAATTCATTAATCGCAAGTCAATTTTGAAAACACCATTAGAACAGTTGAGGAATAATTATTGGATACAATGCATTTTGAATAGTTATAGCCTAATGTTTTTCTCTTTGAATAACGTTTTTGCTGTAATTATTGTTTTGGTTACTTTTTTTTCTCCCTTGGTAGGTGCTTGTGGATTATTGGCAGTTGTTTTAATTAATTTGTTAGCCTATTCCATAGGATTTAATCAAGAAGAAATCAGAACGGGCAGTTTTGGATTCAATGCACTTTTTTTGGGGTTGGCTTTAGGATATGAATTTAGCTTCAATGGTAGTTTTATTTTGCTATTTGTAACGGCCATTTTGGTTTTATTATTGGTAACTGTTTGGTTAAAAGGCTTATTGGGTATTTATCAACTCCCTTTTTTATCCTTCCCTTTTATTTTAACCTATTGGATTGTTTCACTTGCAGCCTACAATTTTGCCAATATACATTTAGACGAAACCCATATTTACACAATTAATGAAGCCGCTACCAATCAAAGTTCTAGCTGGCACCAATTCATACATATTGCAGATCATATCAACATTTGGCCAATTGCCCTCACCTACTTTAAAACACTAGCGGGCACATTTTTTCAAAGCAGTGTATTGGGTGGAATTATGTTGGCATTGGGGTTACTATATTTTTCTAGAATAGCGTTCTCTTTAAGCATTATAGGATTCTTAGCTGCCTATTTTTTTTATGCAGCATTTGGAGCAGATGTAAATGACTTGAACTACAATTTACTAGGTTCTAACTTTATTTTTTTAGCAATTGCCATCGGATGTTTCTTTTTAATTCCCAACACATATAGTTACCTTACCGTGTTATTGCTTATTCCAGTTTTGGTAATGGTATTGTTATTCTGCGGCAAAATAGCCAGTGTATTTCAATTAAAAGCCTACACATTTTCGTTTAGTATTGTTTGTTCGGCATTTTTATTTGCTTTGAATCAGCGTTGGTTGCACAAATATTTACAAGTAGTAACCATTCAATATTTCTCTGCAGAAAAAACCATTTATAAATACATTAATTCTTTACAGCGTTTTAAAAACGAACATTTGTATAAGCTGGCCCTTCCTTTTAGTGGAGAATGGAATGTTAGCCAAGGTTACGATGGAACAATTACCCATTTAGGTGAATGGAGCAAGGCTTTAGACTTTGTAATTGTAGATTCAAAGAACAACACCTATAGAGAACCATTAAACCCAGCAGAAGGCTTTACCAGAGAACATTTTTATTGTTACAATAAAGAAATTCTGGCTCCTTACGATGGATATGTGTATGATATTATCAATTATGTAGAAGAAAATGATATTGGAGATGTAAACACCGAAAATAATTGGGGAAATACCATCATCCTAAATCATTTGAATGGTTTATTTTCTCAAATAAGCCACGTAAAAAAAGATTCAATTGCAGTATTTGTTGGGCAGTATGTAACCAAGGGAACTTATTTAGCTACCTGTGGTAATTCTGGAAGGTCTCCAGAGCCACATATCCATTTTCAATTACAAACACTTCCTATTATTGGCTCTAAAACCCTAGCATACCCTATTGCCTATTTTATAGAGCGTAATGGCATAGAAAAACAATTGCGCATTTCTGAAGTACCAATAGAGGGCGCATTTATTAGCAATGTACAGGTAAATGAATTATTAGTTTGGGCCTTCTCATTGCTGCCTGGCAAAAAAATGCAATTCAAAAAAGAAAATAGCACCGAATCATATGAATGGGAGGTTTTTACAGATTCTTTCAATAGAACGTATTTATATTGTGCCAAAACAAAATCAACTGCCTATTTTGTAAATGATGGAGTAATGTTGTACTTCACCGATTTTGAGGGAGATAGAAATTCATTGTTGTTTTATTTTTATTTAGCTGCATACAGACAATTACTAGGCTATTATGAAAAGATGGAAGTAAAAGACAATGTACCTCTGATACATTTTAACAATCGATGGATTCAATTTTTTCAGGACTTTCTTGCTCCATTTTATCTATTTACAAAAGCAACTTCTTATTCCACATTTAGCTATACAGACAACATATATGCACCTCAAAACATTAGCATACAAACCCAAATTAAAACAAAGCTGATTAATTATACATTTAAAAG
>VIKJ01000084.1:2815-8522 GCA_008080615.1 Chitinophagaceae bacterium
ATACTCGAAATTTCAAAAAAATAAATCAATGAAAACCATTCAATTCTCCATCTTCGTAATGTTCACTTTTTTTAGTATTGGCTTGCAAGCTCAAAATAAAGAGTTACTAAACGCATTTAGCAAATCATATGAGTATGAAACCAATCAAAAATATGATGAAGCAATCAGTGCAATAAATGCAGTATACAATGCATCTTCCTATGAAATAAATCTTAGGCTTGGCTGGCTTAATTATTCTGCAGGAAAGCATAAAGAATCTGTTGGTTATTATCAAAAGGCAATCAATTTAATGCCAGCAGCAACTGAACCTAAATGGGCCATCATTAATCCTTATACCAAGTTAGAAAATTGGAATGAAATTGAAAAAGCCTATTTAGCTATTTTAAAACTAGATCCTAAAAATGCAACCGCAACATATTATTTAGGCTTAATCTACTACTATAGAAAAGATTATGTAAGTGCTAAGAAATATTTTGATGTGTCTTTAAATCAATACCCATTTGGATACAATAATATGATCATGAGTGCTTGGACCAATTATTTTTTAGGCAATAAAAATGATGCAGTTATTTTATTTAACAAAACACTTTTGTATAGCCCTAATGACAAATCGGCTTTGGAAGGGCTTAGTTTAATAAAATAATTTCAATTTGTATCTATAATACCTTATCATGCGTTTTGCTTATTTTAAATTACTCATTGTATGTTGTTTTAGCTTCACTGCAACAATAACCTTAGCACAAGAGCCAATTAGCTCATCAGTTGTAGAACAAAAAAGTTTGCAGTTGTATGATGCAAAAAATTGGTCCGAATTAATCCCTTTCGTAACCCAAGCATTGGCAGAGGGGAATGATTATTTTTATTTAAGAATGCGTTTAGGGATTGCCTATTACGAGCAACAGAATTATACTAAAGCCGCCCCTCAATTCAATAAAGCACTTTCATTTAATAATTCAGATGCAGTAGCACAGGAATATTTATATTATAGTTATTTATTCAATGGTAGATATACTCAAGCCAGGTTATTAAGTAAAGGATTTTCAAAAGAATTGGCTCAAAAAACAGGAACTTATGAAAAATCCCCTATCAATTTCATTTATGCAGAAGGCGGTACAAAAATAGCAGATAGTACCAGTTACTATAATAAGACTACTAATTCAAGATCTAATTATTACAAGAATGCAACATACATGCAAGCAGGGTTGGGGCATTTTATAGGATCTACCAGTTCTTTATTTCATGCTATTACTTATTTTAGTCAAGATGCTCAACAATTAAATATTGCTCAGTTTCAATATTACCTAAAAGCAAGCTTTCCATTAAAAAATGGTTTCCAAATTTCTCCAGCATTGCATTGGATAAATCTCTCTAATTCATATACAGTAACCCTTGCTCCACCGTTGGTTCCACCAGGTATGCCAAGCCCCCCATCCAGAACCCAAACTGTAAAAACAGTAAATAACTATTTTGTAGGTTCAATTGATTTACAAAAAGTAGCTAATAATTTTACTTTTGGCTTGGGAACTACTTTTTCTAATATTGGGGATACTACACAAATGATTCACAGCGGATTTGTTTCCGTTGCGCCATTGGGCAATACCCGTTTCGTATTTGGAACATCTGTTTATATGCATACACTAAATAGCTATAGCACTCTAAACTATTCCTATGTTCCATTTATTTATGTTGAACCATTTAAAAAATTGTCTTTAAAACTGAGCTATTTATCTAATCAAAAAGATAATATAGTAGAAGACAATGGTTACCTCATCAATAATTCAATCGACTTTACTAAATCTAGGTTTAGCGTATTGGCCAATGGAACTATCAGTAAACATTTATCTATTTATGGGCTTTATCAATCGGAACAAAAACAAGAACCTACACAAAAAATTGATTACCAATACGCAGTTTTTGTAGCAGGGATTAAAGTAATTTTATAAATCATTTTAAAGCCAATAATTATCAATAGGTAAATGCTCCACCTCCAACCAACCAACCTAAGTAATGAATGGGTAACACTAACTCCATTACAAGAAAGCGATTTTGAAAGATTATTTGCAGTAGCTTCTGACCCAAAAATATGGGAACAGCATCCTAATAAGCTGCGTTACCAAAGAACCGTATTTGAAAATTTCTTTACGGGAGCTATAGAATCTTGTGGTGCATTTATCATTGTAGATACTCAAACAGGAGAACCAATTGGAAGTAGCCGATTTTGCAATTACAATGCTGAAAATAATTCTATAGAAATTGGCTATACATTTTATGCCACAAAATGTTGGGGTAAAGAATACAATCGATCTGCCAAAAAACTCATGCTTAATCATGCTTTTCAATTTGTAGATACCGTAATATTTCATATCGGGGCCGGAAATATACGTTCTCAAAAAGCCATAGAAAAAATTGGGGCTGTTAAAACTGGTGAAGAAGAACATCAATATTTTGGGGAATCAACTGCGCTTAATTTTAATTATGAAATAAAAAAAACGAGCTGGAAGGGTTAAAACCAACAATAAAGAATGATTACTGCAATACCTGTTTATTAAGTGTACCTTTAGAATGGTTCAGGATAATCGTTTAACCATCAAAATAAAGGTTATGAAAATTAGTAAAAGAGTGGGTATTTGTATGGATCATGCTAGTGCTCAATTTATTGAATTCCCAATTCAAACAACCAATCAAAAAAACATTCATTCTACTTTTAATTTTACAGAGAAAAATGAAAGTTTGGCCAAGAGTGAACACCTCATGCACAATAAAGAGCAACATGAGCAACATGCATTTTATGCAGCAATTGGTGCCGAAATATTGAAACACAATAAAGTGATATTGTTTGGGCCAACCAATGCAAAAAACGAGTTATTGAACACGCTTAAAGAAAACCATCTTTTCGACGAAATCAATATATCCACTGTACTCACGGATAAACTTACTAGCAGTCAACAGATAGCTTTTGTTGCAGATTATTTTAGAGAACAATTATAGTTAGCACAACGATGAAATCCGCTGAATTTTGGATGCTTCTATCGGGATTGGGTTTATTCCTGTATGGCATGTTTCATTTAGAAGATTCAATGAAACAGGTTCAGGGTAGATCTTTTAAACTATTTCTACAAAAGCATACTCAACACAGGTTCAAAGCAATATTGAGCGGAATGGTTGTTACGGCCATTATGCAAAGTAGTTCAATCGTTAATTTAATTGTACTATCTTTTGTAGGCGCTGGAATTTTATCAATGCGAAATGCATTGGCTGTTGTACTAGGGGCCAATATTGGAGGAACATTTAATAGCTGGCTAGTAGCTTTGCTTGGCTTTAAAGTAGAGCTCAATTTAATTACCCTACCTATAATTGGAATTGCAGGTATTGCGCTGATTGTTTTTAAAAATAAAAAAACAATTTATAAAATTGCCCGTTTTGGAATGGGCTTTGGCCTATTATTGCTTGGCCTACAGTTCATGAAAGAGAGTATGGACGGGATGATCAAGCATTTTGATTTTACACCCTATCTTGGATATTCCAAAATTAGTTTTGTTCTAATTGGTTTTGTAATTACATCTTTAGTGCAAACCAGTTCAGCAACAGTGGTACTTGTTTTAAGTGCACTTTACGCTAAGATCATTCCCATAGATATTGCTGTTGCCGTAGTTCTGGGCGCAGAGTTGGGTACTACCATTAAAGTAGTATTGGGTTCAATAGGAGGAATCGCATCAAAAAAGAGAGTGGCTTTAGGAAATTTTATGTTCAATATATTTTCCTCTACACTAGGGTTTATTTTTTTAATTCCTATTATCAATATTATAAAAGAAACAATTGGCATTAAAGACCCCATTTTTATATTGGTTGCTTTTCAAACTTTTATTAATATTGGCAGCGTACTACTCTTTTACTTTTTCTTAGGTGCATTTGGAACTTTCTTAGAAAAGCGATTTAAAAAAGATAAAATTGTTGCAACCCGATTTTTGCAAATGGCCAGCCCAGAAATTGCAGACTTATCAATTGAAATGTTGGAAAAAGAAGTAAGCTTTTTTATTGAAACAACCATCCAATTAAATATGGATGCGTTTTTAATTGAACAAGACCATTCGGAACGATATAATAAGGCCAAAGAAACAGAAGGCGAGATTGTTTTGTATTATGCAAAAATGCTTGAACAACAGTATCCATCACATTACCAAATAAGGATGAACCAATTAATGGAAGCAGTAAGAAATGCCATGTATGCTGCCAAAGGCATTAAAGATATTTATGCAAACAATAAAGAGCTTAGCAGTTCTATTAATGAGCAAAAATTTGAACTATACCAGCAATTTAAAGCAGAAATAAGCAGTTTTACTGAAGAACTAAAAATCCTTATTGCAAATAAGGATAGTAATGCATGTATAAATCAGTTAGCCATATTATCTGAAACAATAAAGAACAATTTCGATAAAAGAATTGGCTCTTTCTATAACCATGCTGGCAATAATAGTTTACAAGAAAAAGACCTCTCTACCCTATTTAATGTGAATAGAGAAATCTATTCTTCTTGTAAAGCCATCATACTGGCAATTAAAGAATTAAAATCAATTCCTTCTTAAGCTAATTTTATAAATTACCACGATTGTCTTGCTCTCTTTCTATTGCTTCAAATAATGCTTTGAAATTTCCTTTACCAAAACTTTTAGCCCCTTTACGTTGAATGATTTCGAAAAATAAAGTAGGTCTATCTTCTATGGGTTTAGTAAAAATTTGCAGCAAATAACCTTCATCATCTCTGTCTACTAAAATTCCAAGTTCTTTTAATGGCATTAAATCTTCATCAATCGTTCCTACACGATCAAGCAAATCATCATAATAAGAAGTAGGCACTTTCAAAAATTCAATTCCTCGTTTTTGTAATTCAGTAACAGTTGCAACAATGTTGTGAGTAGCCAACGCAACGTGCTGACAACCCTCCCCTTGGTAAAAGTCCAAATATTCTTCAACTTGTGATTTCTTTTTTCCTTCGGCAGGTTCGTTAATGGGAAACTTTACAAAACCATTGCCATTGCTCATTACCTTACTCATTAATGCTGAGTATTCTGTAGAAATATCATTGTCATCAAAACTGAGGATATTTTTAAAGCCCATTACCTCTTCATAAAATGCAACCCATTTATTCATTTGATTCCAACCTACATTTCCAACACAATGGTCTACATACAATAAGCCTGTATCAGATGGACTATAAACGCTTTCCCATTTTCTAAATCCGGGCATGAATACACCCTTGTAATTTTTTCTTTCGATAAATAAATGAACAGTATCTCCATAAGTGCAAATTCCACTCATGATCAGCTCTCCTTCATTGTCTTTCAAGATAGTAGGTTCCATATAAGATTTTGCCCCACGAACCATTGTTTGCTTCCATGCATCTGTTGCATTATTTACCATTAATGCGAGCATTTTAACTCCATCCCCATGCTTATAAACATGATCAGCTATTTCATTACCCCCTCGCAATGAGGTTGTAAATACAAAAGTGAGTTTGTTTTGACGAACAGCATAACTAGCCCTGTCTTTGATCCCAGTTTCAGGACCAGCATAAGCCAAACTTTGAAATCCAAAAGCAGTTTTATAAAAATGGGCAGCTTGCTTTGCATTACCTACATAAAACTCAACATAATCAGTGCCCAATAAAGGCAGAAAATCTACATTTTCCATATACATTATTCAACTAATT
>VIKJ01000084.1:8530-12132 GCA_008080615.1 Chitinophagaceae bacterium
GTATTCAACTTAGGATATGTTCCAATCAAAAAGATACAACTAGGCAGTAAGGGATCGCATAGCCAATGCCTCCATTAAGAGGCAGTACCCCAAACGGGTATCAGCAAAGCGTTTATGAGGATAATCTGGAATCATTCAAACGAAAATAGTGATTTGTACGGAGTTTTTGAGCATTCTGTATCTTGCTGCATTATCTTCGCTGAACATCAGCATATTATGAAAGTAGGAATTTTAGGTGGCGGCCAACTGGGTAGAATGTTGTTACAAGCTGCAGCCAATTATACGGTGGAAACATTTGTTTTGGAAAATGATTCAAATTGTCCTGCTGCACATTTATGTCATCATTTTACAAAGGGTGATATAACCGATTTTGATACCGTATATACTTTTGGAAAATATTTAGATGCCATTACCATTGAAATTGAATCGGTTAATGTGTCGGCATTAGAAAAATTAGAACAAGAAGGTGTAAAAATTTATCCAAGCCCTTCCGCAATTAAAATAATCAAAAATAAAATTGTTCAAAAGCAATTTTATAAAACCAATGAAATTCCCAGCTCGGAGTTTATTGTTACACAAAACAAGGCAGATGTAGCAACACATTTAAATTTTTTTCCCGCAGTTCATAAAATTGGAGAAGGTGGATACGACGGTAAAGGTGTTCAGATTTTAAATAATGAACAAGATTTAGATAAAGCATTTGATGCGCCGAGTGTATTAGAGAAAAAAGTGGCCATAAAAAAAGAGATTGCATTAATTATTGCAATGAACGATAAAGGTGAAACTGCTATTTATCCGGTTTCCGAAATGATGGTAAACCCTGCTTTAAATTTGCTCGACTACCAAATTAGCCCTGCCACCATTCCCGAAAAAGTGCTTTGGGTTGTTGAAGCCATTGCCATTAAGTTAGCGAAGGCTTTAAAAAGTGCAGGGTTATTTGCAGTAGAAATGTTCATAGATCAAAATGATGATGTTTGGGTAAACGAAACTGCACCAAGGGTTCACAATAGTGGCCACCATACGATAGAAGCCAACCATTGCAGTCAATATGATATGTTATGGCGTATTATACTTCAATATCCATTGGGCAATACCGCCCCAATTTTGCCTGCCGCTATCATTAATCTAATTGGAGAAGAGGGCCATACTGGTACGGCCCAATATGAGGGTTTAGAAGAAGTACTTAAAATAGACAATGCTTTTGTGCATTTATATGGTAAAACACAAACCAAGCCAGGAAGAAAAATGGGGCATGTTACCATCATGCACAACAACTATCACGATTTAACCCATAAGGCCAATAAAGTAAAAAATTTATTGAAAGTTATCGCTTCTTCGCGTTGATTTGTTTTAAAAAACCTATCCCAATTAAGCTTTTAGATTGTAATCCTGGCGCATCTTTAGTAGGGCCAAATAATCGAACATTATCGTCGTAAATTAAATCTAATGTATAGGTAGCAGAAAAATATTTATTGATTTTAAAGGAGAAAACATTGGTCATGAATAAGTCTACATTTTGAGGCTTATCCTTGTAATTACTAAATAAGTCTACCCTGCCTTTATAATTGATATTTTTAGCAACGGTATTGTTGTAGTTAACCGTAACGAACGCCCCTATTTCATTATAAGAATGTGATCCCTTGGGAACACCATATTGCCCTTTATCGGAAAGTATATTATTTAATACCAATACCCAACGAGAAGTTATTGGTGAAAGGAAAACGGAGAGTTTAGCATCGGGCTTATAATCAAACCCTGCAGAAAGAATAATATAGGCTGGTGATAATAATGAAGAAGTAAAATCACCTATATTATTATTAAAATTGTATCCATCGAAAAACTGAGAACGAAAATTGAATAAGCTGGTTAAATACCATTTTCCTACTGAGTCCATTTTATAACCATACTTGCTCAAAATATCAAAACGGTCGTCATTTTTTCTACTACCCAAACTGGTACTTTGAATGAATCCTAGGTTTACGTCTAAATTATTGTCCCAGGAATGGCGATCTTTTTTATAGAATAGAAAATAATTAAAATACCCATTTACAGTTAGCGAAAAATTATCTCCCCCTGCGGCCCAATTACTCAATGAACCCTGAGCAAGATTAAAACTCATTAAACCGCCCCGTTTCCAGTTCCAATTGGTAGTAGTATCATTGTCTTTGCGGATATTTCTGTTAGACTCTCTTTTAAGTGCATTTACCACATTGTCTTGTGCAAATGAGAAATGAACAAAAATCAATAACGCACAAAATAACAGCACCAATTTATACATAGCGGCTCATTTTCGGGTGCAAATATACAATAAGAAGCTAATTTTTTGGAAAGTATCGCTGACAAACTGACATAAATTGATTGATTTGATTACCTTTGCTGACCAAATTTTTAATGGATGGAATTGGTTGAAGCATTAAATAAAACACATGATGAACAGCGCCAGGGCGAAGCATTTGCAATGCCATTGGCCAGTGACTTAAATAGCAAGAAATTCTATATTGAGAGTTATGGCTGTGCAATGAATTTTTCGGATAGTGAAGTAGTAGCATCTATATTAAATACTAGTGGATATGGAGCAACTACCGATTTTGAAGCAGCAGACCTAATTTTAATAAATACCTGCTCAATACGAGAAAAAGCCGAACTCACTATTCGCAAAAGACTCACTGAATTTAGAAAAGTAAAAAGGGGAAAACCTGGAATGCTCATTGGTATTTTAGGTTGCATGGCAGAACGTTTAAAAGCTAATTTATTAGAAGAAGAAAAACTGGTAGACCTAGTAATTGGCCCTGATGCTTACAGAGCATTGCCTCAATTAATTAAGGATGCAGAAGGCGGGCAAAAAGGTGTAAACGTAATGCTTAGCAGGGAGGAAACTTATGGAGATATTGCTCCTGTTCGTTTAAATACCAATGGCATTTCGGCCTACGTTTCTATTACGAGGGGATGTAACAATATGTGCAGCTTTTGTGTAGTCCCATTTACTAGAGGTAGAGAACGAAGCAGAGATAGTAAATCTATTATTGCAGAAGTACAGGCATTGGTAAATGATGGATACAAAGAAGTTACTTTATTGGGTCAAAACGTAGATAGCTATTATTGGTTTGATGAAGCAACCAATGAACAAACCACTTTTGCACAATTATTAGAACAGGTAGCAATGGTAAGCCCGCAACTATGGGTAAGGTTTAGTACTTCTCATCCAAAAGATATTACAGATGAAGTATTGTACACCATGGCAAGGCATGATAATATTTGCAAGAATATTCATTTGCCCGTACAAAGTGGAAGTACTAGGATGTTGCAATTAATGAATAGAACGTATACCAGAGAATGGTATATGGCTAAAATAGATCGTATTAAAACCATTTTACCTGATTGTGGTATTACTTCCGATTTAATTGCCGGTTTTTGTACAGAAACCGAAGAAGATCATCAGGATACGTTGAGCTTGATGGAATACAGTAACTATGATATGAGTTATATGTATTATTATAGCGAACGCCCGGGTACATTGGCGGCAAGAAGGTATGAAGATGACATCCCCTTAGATGTAAAGAAAAGAAGACTGCAAGAGATCATTGATATGCAGGGTGTTTTAT
>VIKJ01000085.1 GCA_008080615.1 Chitinophagaceae bacterium
ATGTACTTGCCGGAGCTAATGGCTTGGGTGATAAAAACTATGCTGCAGGATTAATTGCCTATGCCAGTATTTATAAAGCTTTGGCAATAGGAAACCTTGCAATGTTCTTTGAACAAATTCCAGCTGCACCTGGTACAACTTCAACTCCTGCCACTTTTCAAACCCGGAATGATGGTTTTAAAAGAGTAGTTACGGTTTTAAACAGTGCTAAAACTGCATTAGGTGCCAATGCCCCAAATGCTGCATTTTTTGCGAATGTTCCAACTTCTGTTGATCTTGCTTTTTTAACTAATACCATCAATGCCTTAATTGCTCGATACAGCCTGTTTGCAGGGGACTATGCAAGTGCAATTACAGCAGCTAATTTGGTACCACTTTCTTATGGTGGATCAGTAATGGCTTTTGATGCGGTGGCTACCAATCCAATTTTCACTACAGTAACAGCTACCAATAACGTGTATCAAATTCTAGATTCTACTTTAGGCTTACCTACTGCATTAGCTCCCGATTTAGCCGATCAGCGTATTGGTTTTTATACAAGTATCAATGCAACAGTGAATCCAAGATTTCGTATTAAAGGTTTCTTTAGCACTACTACCCAGTCTATTCCTATTTACTTACCAGATGAAATGCGTTTAATTAAGGCAGAGTGCTTCGTAAGACAAGCAACACCTAATTTAACAGCTGCAGTAACTGAAATTGACGCGGTACGCACACAGTTGCCATCTGCAGATCCATTGGGTGTAGGAGCTGGATTAACTGCTTATAGCGGAACGGTAAGTGCCCCTGCATTACTAGATGAAATTTATCGCCAACGTTGTATTGAATTATGCATGAGTGGAATGCGCTTAGAAGATAATAGAAGATTTAATCGACCTGCATCAGAAAGGAAAAGAACATTCTTCCCTTATCCTTCAAGAGAAAGAGATAATAATACCAATACACCTGCAGATCCTGCTGGTTAATTGTATTGAACTGTTCTTAAATAAATTGAAGATTTGAATGATAGTCCCGGTTACCAAAAGTAGCCGGGATTTTTTATTGAGGCTGCTCTGCAAGCAGTTTTAAGTTTTGAAGATTTTTTTCTATCATGGTTCCAATGATTTTATCATTCATCATAGAACTAAATTTTTCCCAAGGGTACCATCTTACTTGCTGTATAAATTGCCATTGAACTACCGTAACTTTTTGCGCACTATCGGTTATTAAACGAATGGTACTTTCCTGTTTAGGAGATTGCTCATTTACCCAACTAGTTACAACAGTAGAATCGGTTATTGCAATTACACTAACCATCGTATTCCCCAGCTTGGCTGATTTTTTGTTGTACACTTTTACTGTTGCATTATTCATCCCATCTACCCATAAATTCCATTTATTTAAATCGGCTACCAATTCAAAAACGGGTGATTTAAACGATTTAATATCTACTGCCCTAGATACTACAACTGTAGATGGAAATAGGAAACCAATTGCAGTAGCTATCATCATCAACACCAACAAACTAATTAACCCCAATTTAATCACACGCATTTATTCCCATTTAAATGTTTTAAAAGCAATTGCATAAACAATTACAATCCATATTCCCAATATGCCCAGCTCCTTGCCAGAATCTAATAATCCAGCACCTTCAAAAGCTATATTGCGCATAGCATTATTAAAATGCGTAAGTGGTAATACTCTACAGATAGGTTGTAGCCAACTAGGAAATGCATCTATTGAAAAAAAAGTACCTGCCAACAAAAACTGAGGCAAAGTAATCAAGTTGGCAAATGGTGGAATGGTACTTTCAGATTTTGCAACACTACTTACAATGAATCCGAATCCCATAAACAATACTAATGCTATAAAGCTTAAGATCATGATATTTAAAAAGGTCACCATTCCATTTACCAAAGTAAAATGAAAAGCAAAATGCCCAACCCCAATAATTACAATAGCAGTTAGCATTTGAAATATTACCCTACTAATTGCTTCCCCTAATACAATATAAGACCTTTTAATAGGGGTAGCATAAAATCGTTTAAGTACCAATTGTTGACGCAAATTGAAAAATAAAAAAGCTACACCAAATACACCAGCACTCAATAAAGAAAAGCCTAATTGACCAGGTAAAATAAAATCAATTGTACGATACACCCTTCCCGGTATCTGTTGAATATCTTTATTTATTGTAGCAATAGATGGTGTACCTGGATAATTTTTTTGATTGATCCCTGCTATTACTGCATTCAGAATAGATTGCAATACTTGAATGTTTTGCGGATTAACAGCTTCAGAACTTGTAAGCTTAATTGTATAAGGAGGATTAGACGAAATTGATTTTTGTATATCAATTAATGCAGTAATTCTACCCTTTTCTAAATCTACCCTAATTGCTTCGGGAGATTTATCTACAATTTTAAATCCTGCTACATTCTTTAAAACAGCATATATAGGATTAGCAGTATCCGCATTTTTAGTGAACGCAACACTCACAGCCACTCTTCCCCCATTTCCTATAAATCCAAATATCAAAATAAAAATCAATGGAAAAGCAATGCTAAAAACAACTGCAGAAGGACTTCTAAATATAGCACGAAGACTCCCTTTAGTAATGGCAGCCATTGCGCTTAGCTGACTGTATTTTTTTTGCAACATTAGTTAGATATTTAGCAATTAATGAACAGTAACTAAAAAAGGCATCTTTGCCTGAGGCACCCCTTGCATTGTTTTAATCTGTTTTAATTCTTTTAAGAGAACCGCTTCTTCTACTCCTATTTGATTAGCAATTAGTTTTTCACTAATTGATTTTTTATAGCCGTTCATAAGCTGTTCAAGAAAGGATTTTTTCTCTGGATATTCGCGAATTTTATATTCCTTGTTGTTGATTTTTGCCATTCTTGCTGCACAATCAATTGCGTTTTGAATGCCCCCAATATGATCAACCAATCCATTTGACTTAGCATAAGTACCCGTCCATACCCTTCCCTGTGCTAAGCTATCTACATAATCCATCGACAATAGTCTACCATCAGAAACCCTAGTTTTAAAAGTATAGTAAATAGAATCCACAGAAGCTTGCATAAATCTTTTCTCTTGATCAGATAAAGGCTTATCAATGCCTCCCATATCGGCAAATGGAGCCGTTTTAACTCCATCAAAAGTAATCCCTAATTTATTTTTAAAGAACGATTGCATATTAGGAACAATACTAAAAACACCAATGGAACCAGTAATGGTACCTTCATTGGCAAAAACAGAATCAGCATTACATGCAATATAATAACCACCAGAAGCAGCAACATCACCCATACTTACTACTACTGGTTTTTCTTTTTTTAATAAAGCAATCTCTCTCCAAATTACTTCACTTGCCAACGCACTTCCTCCAGGAGAATTCACCCTAAATACTACTGCTTTAATGTCTTTGTCTAAACGAACTTTTCGCAACACATTTTTAAAATTATCGCTACCTACTTGTTCATTATCTCCGTCACCAGAAACAATATCACCACTTGCAAAAACAATGGCAATTCTACTTCCACTCGTTTTTTTATAATCTACAGATGCTTTGTAGTCTCCTAATGACACAAAGTTGATTGACTCTCTTTCTCCTTGCTTTAATTTCTTCAGCAGTATCAATTTTATTTCATCATCATATTTTAAACCATCCACTAATCCGTGTTTTTTTGCATCATAAGCCGTTTGAATTGCTCCTGTAACTGCCAGATTTCTTAATTCTGTTGTGTCTTTTTTTCTAGCCGTTGCAGTAGCACGCAAAAATTGAGTGTAGAGTTCCCCTAACCAAACCCCTGTTTGCAATTTATTGGCATCGGTCATTTTGGTTTCCCGTAAAGGCTCGGTAGCACTTTTAAATTTGCCAGCATAAAAAATTTGGGGCTGTATCTCTAATTTATCTAACATTCCCTTTAAAAAAAATAAAGTGGATGAATACCCTGCCCATTCTAGACCACCCTGTGGATTACAGTAAATTTGATCTGCCGCACTACCAATATAATATCCCTTTTGAGAAATCACTTCGCCATGGGCAATTACAAATTTGCCGCTCTTTTTAAAATCGAGTATACTCTTTCTAAGCTCTTCGCTAGAAGCAAACCCATTGGCATTATCTGCACATTGAATATAAATGCCTTTTACAGCAGAATCTTGCTTTGCATGATCAATTAATAAAATGGTTTCATATAAAGATGGTAATTCATCTTGTGCATCATCTAAAAGCTCAGCTATTGGATTATCAATTTGTTGTTCCTTAAAAGGTTTGGATAAATTAAGTACCAATACCGCTTTTGAGCCAACACTAGGCTTTTCTGAAGAAGCCGCACTAGAAATAATGCCAATAACTAAAAAAATGCCAATTACACTGAATAAAATCAGTGCTAAAAGGGTTGCAAACACTATTTTAAAAAATTGCCTCATGATTCTTTATTAATTCGATTATTATTTAAAGATATTTGAACCTCATCACATCACCAATTTATGCATATAGCTTATTTACTCATCGGCAGTAATTTGGGTGAGCGACACAGTTTTATTGCTCAAGCCAATGGTTTTATTCAACAAAGATGCGGTAAAATAGTTGGGCAATCAGCTTTATACGAAACGGCTCCTTGGGGATTAATTACACAGCCCGCTTATCTTAATCAGGCAATTGCTGTGGAAACAGGGCTTGAGCCTCAACAGTTGATGCAGGTACTACTTTCTATAGAAAACGAAATGGGAAGAACCAGAACCATTCAATATGGCCCCAGAACAATCGACTTAGACATTTTACTTATCAATCAGCTTGTTTTAGATACTCCCATTTTAAAGTTACCCCACCCTGCTTTGTCTGAAAGAAGATTTGCGCTGATTCCTTTGGCAGAAATTGCGCCTGATTTAATGCACCCCATCTTTAATAAAACAGCACTGGAATTATTAACCCTTTGCCAAGATCAGTCGGATGTGCAAAAAAAAATAGATTAAGCTGTGTTGCTACGGCTAATTTTGAACGTGAGGCTTTAAAAATTATGAAGTATAACTTTATTACAATTGAAGGGAATATAGGTGCTGGTAAAACCACATTGGCCAATTTGTTGGCTGAAAAGCTAAATGCACGACTTATTTTAGAAGAATTTGCAGAAAATCCCTTTTTGTCTAAATTTTATCAAAGCCCGGCACATTATGCATTTCCTGTAGAGCTTTTTTTTATGGCAGAGCGATACAAACAATTGAAAGATATGGTTCATACCAAAGAGCTCTTTCAAACTGTAACTGTATCAGATTATTTATTTACCAAATGCTTGCTTTTTGCAAAAGTAAATTTACCCGAAGAAGAGTTCAGACTCTATCAGAAACTATTTGATATTATTCACCAGCAACTGGTATTCCCCGATCTGCTTATTTATTTACATGCACCCGTAAATAAATTACAGCAAAATATTAAAAAAAGGAATCGAGCATTTGAGCAATCCATTTCAGACGAATACTTGTTTAACATTCAAGAAACATATACCAATTATATTAAACAGCATAATATCAAAACACTGTTTATTGATGCAAGTAATGCCGATTTTTCTGAGAATGAAGCGCATGTGAACATTATATTAGATGCATTAAACAAAGAATATGAGGATGGTCAGCATTATTTCACCCTTCCTTAATGAGCAACTACCTT
>VIKJ01000086.1 GCA_008080615.1 Chitinophagaceae bacterium
TTTAATTTATATGCAAATAACCCAATCATAATTTCCCATCAATTAATATATAATGGCGGTTCATAATTTCAATATCAAAGGACTTAGTAACGAAGAAGTAATTAAATCGAGGGCTACACATGGCCATAATCGTTTAGAGTATAAAAAAGAAAATGGTTTTATAGATGCTATTAAAAGTTTGGCAAAAGAACCAATGGTGTCCCTTTTATTAGTGGCTTCATTGATATACTTTATTAGCGGCGATATGGGTGATGGGCTATTTTTAGCAGCAGCAATCATATTGGTAGCTACCATTTCATTGTATCAAGATTCTAGGAGTAGAAATGCATTGGAGAAATTGAAGAATTTCACCCAACCAAATTGCACCGTTATTAGAAACGGAGTTGTAGAAGAAATTAAAACTGAGGAATTGGTAATGGGAGATTTCTTGATGATTGAGGAAGGTGTTTCAATTGCCGCAGATGGTATCATTGTGCATTCAAACGACTTTTCGGTTAATGAGTCTATTTTAACTGGTGAATCGCTCACCGTATATAAAGACCAACATAAAGAAGACAATCTAGTATTTAGGGGCACAACCGTAGGTAGCGGCCTGGCCATTGCTACCGTTACCGCCATTGGTAATGAAACCAAACTGGGTAAAATTGGGAAGAGTTTAGAAAGTATTGAAGAGGAAAAAACACCTTTAGAACTACAGATTAATCATTTTGTAAAATTAATGGTATTTGTAGGCGCCATCGTTTTTATAATAGTTTGGGTAATCAATTATCTTAAAACACATAATATACTAGACAGTTTATTAAAAGCGCTTACCCTCGCAATGAGTATTTTACCCGAAGAAATACCGGTGGCCTTCACCACTTTTATGGCTTTAGGAGCCTGGAGATTAATGAAAATGGGTATTGTAGTGAAACAAATGAAAACAGTTGAAACCCTAGGAAGTGCAACAGTTATTTGTACAGATAAAACAGGAACTATTACAGAGAATAAAATGAGTTTAGCCAAACTCTATACCTTAAGTAATAATAAAATCACCGATACCAGTACTACCCTTTCCATTGAAGAAAACGAACTTATCAGAATGGCAATGTGGGCAAGCGAACCCATCCCATTTGATCCAATGGAAGTTGCACTTCATGAATCTTACGCAAAATGCTATTCAACAGATGAACGCCCAGATTATAAAATGGTACATGAATACCCGTTAGGCGGAAAACCACCCATGATGACTCACTTATTTGAGAATTCAAAGGGGGATAGAATTATTGCAGCAAAAGGAGCACCAGAAGCTTTGATGGCCATTTCGGGGTTAAATGAAATAGAAAAGGAGCAAATAGAACAAGCCATAAAAACACTGGCTATAGAAGGATATAGAGTGCTGGGTATAGCAACAACCAACTTTAACGGAACTGATTTTCCTAAAGATCAACAATCCTTTAAATTTAATTTTAAGGGAGTCATTGCTTTTTATGACCCACCAAAAAAGAATATTGAAGCTGTGTTAAATGGATTTTATGCAGCAGGGATAGCAGTGAAAATTGTTACAGGAGACAATGCAGCAACTACCGTTTCTATTGCCAAACAAATAGGTTTTAAGGGTTATGAGAAATGCTTAACTGGGGATGAATTAATGCAAATGCAAGATGGAGAATTAGAAGAGAAAGTGCAAGAAACCATGTTATTTACGCGAATGTTTCCAGAGGCAAAACTAAAAATCATTAATGCCCTAAAATCTAAAAATGAAATTGTAGCAATGACTGGAGATGGTGTAAATGATGGGCCAGCATTAAAAGCAGCACATATAGGCATTGCAATGGGTAAAAAAGGCACTGAAATTGCCAAGCAAGCTGCTTCATTAATTTTAATGGAAGATGATTTATCTAATATGTTAGATGCAGTTGCAGTAGGAAGAAAAATTTATACCAATCTAAAAAAAGCTATACAATATATTATTTCAATTCATATTCCTATTGTATTAACCGTATTTATTCCATTGGCACTAGGTTGGGTATTCCCTAATATTTTTACACCAGTACATGTGATTTTTCTAGAACTGATTATGGGACCAACCTGCTCTATCATATACGAAAATGAACCCATGGAGAAGAATACTATGATTCAACAACCAAGACCTATCAGCACTACATTTTTTAATTGGAAAGAATTAACAACAAGCATCATTCAGGGATTAGCCATTACTGCAGGAACACTTTTTGCGTATCAATATAGTGTACAAAATGGGCATGATGAGTCATATACTCGCGCCATGGTGTTTGCCGTTTTAATTGCAGCGAATATTATTCTTACTCTTGTAAATAGATCTTTTTACTACTCCATCATAACAACCATCCAATATAAAAACAACCTGGTAGCTTTAATAATCGTAATCACTATAGCAATAACAGGTTTATTGTTGTACGTTCCACCACTAGCAGCTTTCTTTAAATTCGTTCCACTAGATATGAATGGTTTAATGATCAGTGTGCTGATTGGTTTTGTATCGGTAATTTGGTACGAAGTAGTTAAATGGGCAAAGCGTTTAAAAGCTTAAATATAAATTCATGCATACGAATATTAAAAAATGGACATTCGCCTTCGTGATTGTATGTTTTGCCCATCATTTAAATGCTCAAAATCAATCTACAGGCAATTGGTTTATATATTTTGGGAATCAGGCAATTAATAAAAAATGGAATTGGTGGAATGAAGTTCAATACCGTAACTATAATTTTGCGGGAGATTTAGAGCAATTGATGCTTAGAACTGGCATAGGATACAACTTAACAGAGAATAACAACAACTTGTTATTAGGTTATGCGCATATTATTTCAGCTCCTTATATTGCTGGAACAAATACTAAAACAAACACAACAGAAGAAAGACTATATCAGCAATTTATTACCAAACAGAATTTTGGAAGATTTTTTTTACAGCATCGCTATAGACTGGAGGAAAGATTTTTAAGTAGCGGCGAATTCAAAGCAAGGTTTAGGTATTTTTTATCAATAAACATTGCCATTAACAAGCCAAGCATTGTAAATAATACTTTTTATTTTTCAGCCTACAACGAATTTTTTTTGAATTTCAAAAGCCCCGTTTTTGATCGTGATAGGCTTTATGGAGCTGTTGGGTATGCACTAACTGATAAATTAAGATTAGAAACAGGATACATGATACAAATGTATGAGAAGCAAAATAGACCTCAATTTCAGCTAGTTTTCATGAATAATTTACCAATTCACAATAAGTAATCAGCGTCTATTAATTAATACGGCAGATACTTTTTCTAGAATAGAAGAAGCAATATATCTTTTAACAGAACTGTATTTTCCAAATAGATTCCCTATAAGAAAATCTGCAGCAGCAGTAAAACCAACATTTTTTAAATCATGTTGGATTGTTTTTTCAGCAAGTACTCCTACAACAAAGTTTTTTGCAAGCGTAACTGGGTTGCTACTTACCATCAAATCCTTGAGGGATTCCTTTAATTCCATTTCCTGAGATTTTGCTCTGGATCTTAAATATACAATTCGAGCACATAAGAAACCATGATTGGAAATTAAAGGCTGATTCATAAGATAGATTAAAAAAATAAATATTTTACCGAAGTAGTACACCTAATATTTTATTCAAAATGGGTTTTTCAATGAACTTTTTTTGATCTGATAATAAGATGATCAAAATGATAAAATAGAATATTCCGATGATAATAAACCCAGAAAAATTATTTCCCATTTTATAAGAGAGATAAAAAGCAGCTGCAAAACTTAGAAAAAACAAAACAATAATTAATAGAAACCATAATATGATTCTGCGAATAATGGCTGCACTTGCCAATGCCAGCTTTTCAATAGACTCCATTTTCAATAATTCTAATTTAGTATCCACCAAACCTTGAAAATTTTCTACAATTCCTTCTATTTTTTTAAATTCTAACATGGTATCAAAATAAAAAAGTTGAGTAGCATTAAATAAACACTACTCAACACTGGATTTAGTTATGCAAGTTCATTGAATCGGCCTTATGCTTAATACCACCTGCTAAATCTTCTAATTTTTCAGAAGCAAGATTCTCTAACTCCTCGGCCTTTAGTCTTAATGCATGTGCTTCATCCATTATCTTTCCTTTAAGATCATCTGCTATGTCTTTTGCGCCATGTAGTAACTTCCTGCGTGTTTTACTTCCTTTGTTAGGAGCAAATAAAACGCCCAATGCTGCACCTGCAATACTTCCTAGTAAAAGGGCACCAATCACTTTTCCTGTGTCATTTGAATTTTCCATGATATTATATTTTATTTTTAAAGTGGATTTCTTCCGCCAATAACGCGCAATAGGATGGCGATTATGGCAATTACCAATAAAATATGAATTAAGCCACCAGTGTGGTAAGCAAAGAAACCTGTTGCCCATGCAATTATTAAAATTACGGCAACTAAATAGAGCAAATTATTCATACGAATTGTTTTATACAACTAAGCATTCAATTGTAAAACAAAGATGAATCAATCTAAAATAAATACCATTACAAAGTGAGAAGTATAAATTGTAAAAATCACAGAAAATAAACAACTACATCCGATCCATATACCAACTAAGCTGACTTTCCATTTTGCTATATTTAGCAATTGTATTCACAATATTTTTAAGTCGCATAAATGCAGTTTCACTTTTAACAACATAATCAAAAGCCTTATGATGCATACAGTCTACTGCAACTTCTATCTTATCTTGACTAGATAGTATTACAACAGGTATAGAAGCATCTATCTCTTTAATTTTATCGAGTGCCTGAATACCAGTAAGTGCGTGTTTATTAATTCCGTCTAAATGATAATCCAAAACAATCAAATCGGGCTTTCGATAAAGATTATCTATACATAGTTCCCCAGATTCAAATGCCATTATATCGAAATCGGCACTTTCTAAAAACTGAATCTCTAAAAGTCGCAAATAGAAGACATCATCATCTACAATAAAAATCTTAATTTTTTTATTCGGCATTTCCATTTTCTTTTAATTTTTTAAGCTCAATTTCTAACTCACCGTAAGCTTGGGTGCAAATATTTTCAATTTGAGTTAGTAGATTAGGAATCTCATCCATTTTTTCCATTGTTTCAGCATATTCTTTAATTTGCTTGGCCATTGTTTCAAAATCAACACTGATGCCCATTATAGAAAAAGATGGAATAATTTTATGAACAGCTGCATGAAGTGTTTTCCAGTTTTTTGTAATTAAACTGGTTCTCATAGAATCTAACAAGATAGGAGTTTGAGATAAAAATATAGAAATCATTTCTGCCATCAAAACGGGATTTGATTTAGTACGTTGAATTAGATAAGACAAATCTATACTCAATGTCGTTTTCGTTTGAACAGCATCAACTATTGCTTCTTGTTGTAAATAACTGAATTTCTTAATATGTGTAATGATTTTATTATACAATAATTTTTCATTCACCGGTTTTGCTAAATAGTCGTTCATCCCTACTAATCTACATTTCTCTAAATCTACGGTAGTAACGTCTGCGGTAAGTGCTATAATTGGGATGGCAGAGTTCAT
>VIKJ01000087.1 GCA_008080615.1 Chitinophagaceae bacterium
TTTTTATGAAGCCCGTCTGGTGCTACTAAAATAAGTTGCTCAATTTGTTCAGGAATTAACTCCATTATTTTCATGGCCATTCTGCCACCCATACTGTATCCAAAAAGGATCCAAGCTTGGTGGTTATCGCCAGCAATCTCTTTCATCACAGTAATTAAATCGGATGGTTTTAGCAACAATTCACCTTGCCAATCGGTTTTCCCATGAAAAGGAGCTTCAATGGCAATAAGGGTAAATTCATTACCTAAATAAGGTTCAAAAACAGCAAAACTGCTGGCCAGTTCCCCATATCCATGAAAACAGAAAACCAAGCGCTCTCCCGTTCCGAAGCGCATATAATGTATTTTGGAGGGTCCAAACCCTATAAAGTAGCTGTTCATGGAAGTTTATACTAAATTTTACCATTTTATTCTTGGTAGTGTCAAAGAAACGAACTTATTTTGAAATTAGTTGCATAACTAACTATATGTCAAACAACCATTTTAGAAGGGGGGAATTATACAGCGTCATCAATGGCATGGCATCTACAGCTGTAGCCAGAAGATTACAGAAGAATTTTCGCAACGCAGGCTTGGAAATTACCATAGAACAATGGAGTGTTTTGTACCATTTATGGAAGGAAGATAAATTGAGTCAGCAAGAATTGTGCAACCGTACATTCAGAGATAAGCCTAGCATCACCAGATTAATTGATAATCTAGAAAAGCAAAAACTAGTAAAGCGCATTGCTTCTCCTACAGATAGAAGAATTAACCTTGTTCAACTTACTCAATCGGCATTGGAGTTACAAGATATTACCATCGACTTAGCCAATCAAACAATGGCCGAAGCCTTGGTAGGAGTAGATAAACATGAAATTGACATTGTGAAATCGGTATTTCAGCGGGTGTATGATAATTTAACGGTAGGTCTTTTAGAAATTCAATAAGCGTAAACGAATAACCTCAGCCACAAACAAAGCAACAGCCTTACAAGGCGGCGAGTGGATTATCAAAGAAAGCAATCCATTTGAAACCTTCATTCCAGAAGATTTTAATGAAGAGCAAGCAATGGTAATGGACATGTGCGAACAATTTTTACAATCGGAAGTAATTCCTATTGTAGAACGCATAGACAAATTAGAACCAGGTTTAATGCCCTCTCTTTTAGAAAAAGCAGGTGAGCAAGGATTGCTCTCTACTTCATTTCCAGAAGCCTATGGTGGCCTTGGTAAAGATTTCATTACTTCTACCATTGTGAACGAAGGCTTAGGTGGTGGTCATTCCTTTTCGGTTGCAGTAGCAGCACATACCGGAATTGGTTCATTGCCCATTTTGTATTTTGGTACAGAAGCGCAAAAACAAAAATTCATTCCAAAGTTGGCTAGTGGAGAATGGAAGGGTGCTTACGGATTAACCGAACCCAATAGTGGAAGTGATGCATTAGGAGCAAAAACAACTGCCAAGTTAAGTGATGATGGTAAGTTTTATATTTTGAACGGGCAAAAATGCTGGATCACCAATGGTGGTTTTGCAGATGTGTACACTGTATTTGCTAAAATTGATGGAGATAAATTTACCGGATTCATTATTGAGCGTGGTACTGAAGGATTCACACAAGGACCTGAAGAACATAAGATGGGAATTAAGGGATCATCTACTGTACAATTGTATTTTCAAGATTGTAAAGTACCCGTTGAAAATGTATTGGGTGATATAGGCAAAGGTCATGTCATCGCTTTCAATATTTTAAATATTGGCCGATTAAAATTATGTGCAGCTGCATTGGGTGGTGCTAAAAAAGCAGCAGATATTTCTATTAAATATGCCATCACCAGAGAGCAGTTTAAATTATCTATTTCAAAATTTGGTGCAATCAAACATAAAATGGCAGAAATGGCCATTCGCATGTGGGTTTGTGAAAGTGCTTTGTATCGTTCTGCAAAATGGATTGATGACAAAGAGCATGAATTAGAAGCAAGCGGAAAATCTTTTGCAGAAGCTTTATTAGGCGCAGCAGAAGAATACGCCATTGAGTGTGCCATGTTAAAAGTGTATGGTAGTGAAGTGTTAGATTATGTGGTAGACGAAGGTGTTCAAATTCATGGTGGTAACGGATTTAGTGATGAGTACATGATTTCTAAAGCATACCGTGATAGCCGTATCAATCGTATTTATGAGGGCACCAACGAAATCAATCGTTTACTTACAGTTGATATGGTATTGAAGCGTGCGATGAAGGGCAAATTAGACTTGATGGGACCTGCCATGGCCGTTCAAAAAGAACTAATGAGTATCCCCGATTTTGGTGCTGGTGAAGAAGGTGCTTATGCTAAAGAATTAAAAGCCATTGCCAATTTCAAGAAAGCGATATTAATGGTAGCAGGGGCTGCAGTTCAAAAACTCATGATGCAATTAGATAAGGAGCAAGAAATCTTAATGAATATTGCAGATATGTCTATTGAAGTATTTCATGCAGAAAGCGCTTTATTGCGTGTAATGAAATTAGCCAACACTAAAGGAGAAACTGGTGTTAGCCTGGAAGCAGATATCATGCGTACTTATTTATACGACGCAGCAGATCGCATTAACAAAGCAGGTAAAGACGCTTTAAATAGTTTTGCTGATGGAGATGAATTGAGAATGATGCATATTGGATTAAAGCGTTTTACCAAAGTAGAACCATTTAATAGCAAGGATGCTCGCAGAAGAATTGCTGAAAAATTAATTACAGATAACGGGTATACTTTATAGCCTGTTTTTAATCTTTGCCCAACCTCACCCCAATCAGGGTGAGGTTTTTTATTGCCTTTCATTGGTAAGTTTTTATCTTCAACCTATGAAAGCCATCTATTTCTTCATTGCATTATTATTTGTTTCATTTGCAAATGCACAGTTTAACAATATTGCTACCTACAGATATGGAAGAACAACGGGTAAATTGCCTGCACTATCCTATGGCTTAGGAGAAGATAGATTGGGTGGCGCCAAACTGGGTTATATTGATACCAATGTATTGCTGAAAATAATAGACTCTACCAAAAACATGTACACGGTACAATTGTCTAAATTTCATACTGCCTATTTAGACAAATCATTTGTAAAAGCCGACTCTGCTTCGCCATTAAAAAAACCATTTTACTTAACAAGCTCATTCATTGCCAAAGGCGATTCTTTATACGACTATGTAAATATTAATCTAGAAGAAAAATTACCCTATAAAACCTGGATGGAATTAAGCCCTTCGAAAATTATGGTTGATGTATATGGGGTGCAAAGCAATACCAACTGGGTTACACAATTGAGCTCTTTAAAAGAAGTAAAACAAGTGTATTACAACCAAGTAGAAGATGATGTTTGCAGAATCACCATTGAGTTAAAACATCAACAACATTGGGGATATAGTGCAGCTTATAGAGGTAAAACTTTGGTAATTAAAGTGAAGCGCACACCCAAGCTATTGGATATTAGAAAATTAAGAGTGGCCATTGATGCAGGGCATGGTGGAACCAATACTGGTACGGGTGGGGTAAATTTTAGTACGGTTGAAAAAGAGTACACATTGCTATTTGCAAAAGCCCTAGAAAAATCGTTGAAAAAATTAGGCGTTAAGCAAATTATTATGACGCGCAAAACAGATACCACTTTTGATAATAAGGATCGCATTTTATGGTTGCAAGAACAGCAACCCGATTTACTCATTGCCTTGCATTTGAATTCTAGTGCCAACCCTGCAATTAAAGGAGTAAGCACTTACTACAATCATATTGGTTTTAAACCTTTAACCAGTAGCATTTTAAAAAGAATGCTAGAAATAAAACTAGATGAGTTTGGCAATATTGGGCATTTTAATTTTGCATTAAATGCGCCCACCAATTTTCCTAACTGCTTAGTTGAAATTGCATTTTTAAGCAATGTAGATGATGAAAAAAGAATTGCTAAACCTCTATTTCATACACAGGTAGCCAAACAAATTCAATTGGGTATTGTAGATTGGTTAAAAACGGTGAAGTAAATTGATGCGCAAAATATTTTAGGGCCTGATCTCTACCCTTGTACCAACAGGCAATAAATTAAATAGCTCTTGAACATATTGGTTCTTGGTACTGATACAGCCCTCCGTCCAATTTCTGTACTGATCAATGGCATAATCTTCATGCGGCCAGGTTCCATGAATGCCTATTTCTCCACCAATTTTAGCATTGAAAGGAATCAACCCCTCTAATTTTCTTAGATTAAATTTTTCAAGGCTTTCTGCATTGGGATAATCGATCATCATAAACCGATTCCATTTTTCATGTTTTCTTTTGCCAACAATATGAAAAACGCCTTCCGGTGTTTTTCTATCCCCTTGATACATTTTATCGCCCAAGTCTTTACTGCCAAACACCACCGGGTAAGTAGCCATCCATTCTCCGGTAGAATCATATACTTTTAAAGCATACTCACTCTTAATAACATAAACCGAATAAGTGTCTTTGTTAGCAGTAAGCGGGGAAATGGTTTTGTGCTTACGGAAAGAACTGGTAATCAATACCATTCCAAAAAATAAGGTCCAGTAAACAAGGCGTTTCATAACCAGGGTTTAAAATAAAACGAAAAGTACAGCATTTCATTGTAGATAGGGTGTTAAAAAAAACGCTCCCTAGAAAGGGAGCGAATATTAACATGAGAAAAAAGAAAAAAATTCTACCAGTTGCTTAGGCGGATACCTACTGTATAAGGAAACTGCTCTAAACGGGTGGCATCTTTTTGTAATTTGTTGAGGCTATAAGAACCATATAATCTAACCGGCCCAATGCCCAATTCTCCAATGGCTGCGAATCTCCAAGGCTCAAAATCAAAATCATTTTTGTATTTCTGCTTCCCACGCTCGGCACTAATTTGTTTGTTTCTGCTACTTAACAAATAACCAGCACTTACTCCACCGCTAAAGCTAAATCCATTGCGTTTATCGGGTGTGGCATTAATATTGATCATCAATGGCACTGTTAAATAACCTACATAGAGTTTATTTTTACTAAAGCCAATAGAATCGTTATACACAAACGGCTGAGGGTCTTTTCTATGACTGATGCGAGAATCATATCTGAAATTGTACATTTCTACTCCAAGCCCGTATTTTAAATTCAATACATGCTTACTAATGTTCAGCTTCTGCATAAAGAACCAAAGATTTACATTGGTAGACTTTCCTGTTCTCAACCGATAGCTACTTTCATTAACCGGACCATCTGCAGGTCTAAAGCTTTTAAAATAAGAACCTGCCTGAGCAAAACCATAATTGGTATTATCTCTCATGTTGGCAAAGCCCAAATCAACTATCCACCAATTGGTACTTACATTTTTTTTCTTAGCGGGTCTGCGCTCTACATTAAAACGCATGTTCAAATTATTGTTTCTTCTGGTTTGGTAAACATCCGAATTACCAGCATTCCCTTTATCTTTTTTGATGATGATAAAGTTGCCTACTTTAATGGTATCAGTATTGTTTAACGAACCACTAGTGTCTGTTTGGGCAAATGTGTTTACTGCAGTAGCTAATAGTACTGCTGCCATGCATAAGATTCTTTTCATAAAATGTTGCTTTATTTGTTTGTATCTATTTTTTCTTCTTCTTTAGATTTTGACCTGAGTAGGCTTCCCGCTTTGCGGAAGAATCCCCTTAATTTATCTTTATTGATTTCTAAACTTCCTACATATAAACTTCTAGAGCTTTCATCGGTATCCAGTTCTTTGTAAACAGCTGGTTTAATTAAATCAGCCTGTTCTATTTCAGTATCAGCTACTGGCGAAATGGTGGTTTTGTCTACTGTTGCATTCAATGCATTATTATTACTAGCTACTGTTTCTATTTGCTGATTGTTGGTATTGGTTGAAATAGTATTTATATCATTATTCGATATTGCAACAGTTTCATTATTGTTTTGTTGAGGCAAATTATTTACAGTTGCATTTTGCTCAACAGTATTTACCCTGTTAACTTTCTCAGCATTTGTGCCACTCATTTTAGATGCCACTAAGCCTGCCGTTGTTTGTGCATTGCTGCCATTTGCCTGGCTTGCATCTATGTTACCTCTATTTGTTTTACTTCCATTTGCAGCACTAGCATTATTATTACTCAATTTTTGTGCTGGCTTTACCAATGAAGCCAAAGCTTCAGATTTGTTAATGCTCGGAGTAGGAACAATCATCCAAACAGAAAAAGCCAATCCTATTAAAGCAGCAGCCACCGCCATTCTTCTCCACTGCATGTATACTACTGGGCGTACTGTTTTTTCTTTTCTATATAGTATTGCTTTGTTTTCAAAAACCATTTCTTCTTGTGGAAGTTTGGTTTGCTGAATCAATAAAAATTCGGCTTGTAATTGTGGGTGTTGTAAAACAAATAGTTCAACTTCCGCTTGTT
>VIKJ01000088.1 GCA_008080615.1 Chitinophagaceae bacterium
TTAGGCTTAGCAGATATTGTTTCATTGCATGTACCTGAAACTCCACAAACCAAAAATTTAATTAATAAAGCTGCCCTAAAGCATATGAAAAAAGGAGCCATTTTAATTAATTATGCTAGAGGAGAAGTAGTAGATTTAAAAGCCCTCGCAACTGCACTTTCCGAAGAACAATTAAGTGGCGCAGCTATTGATGTTTATCCATGGGAGCCAGAAAAAAATGGAGATCGTTTTGAAACACCCTTGCAAGGTTTACCTAATGTTTTACTTACTCCACATATTGGAGGATCTACCGAAGAAGCTCAACAAAATATTGGAGAAGATGTGAGTATTAAATTATTTCAATACCTCGAAAGAGGCATTACCAATGGCTCTCATACGGTTCCTGCTATTGGCTTACCACCTATAGATGGTGCACATCGTATTTTACATATGCATCATAATGTTCCGGGTGTATTAAGTGCTATCAATACTGCATTGTCTAAAAACAATATCAATATTGTTGGACAATATTTAAAAACCAATGAAGCCATTGGTTATGTTGTTTTAGATATTGATAAAAAATTATCTAAGCAAGCACTTGAATTATTGAGAGAAGTAAAGCATACAATCAAAGTGAGATTGCTGTATTAATCCGTTGTATTTCTGCTGCATCCACGAAATCAAGATCAAAATCTTCTGGCATTTGTTCGTTACGAAAAAGGGTAGAAGAAGCAACCCTTATTCGGGCTGATGTATGTACTTCAGTTACCCCTGTTTCTTTTATGATAGTAACTACATTGCTGCTATTCAATCCACTTCCTGGTAAAATGATGATTCGATTATCGGCCTGTTCAACCAGTTTTTTTACCATATTAATTCCATCTGTAATCTTGGGCATTTGTCCACTGGTTAATACTCTATTGCATCCACATTCAATAAGGGTTTCCAAGGCTTCGTAAGGTAATTTGCAGCGATCAAAAGCCCGATGAAAAGTTACTTCCATGGGATAAGCTGCTGCAACAAGCCTAGCTGTACTTTCTTTATCAATGGTACCATCTTGATTTAATAAACCAAATACAACTCCTTCAAAACCCAGCTCTTTACAAAGCAGAATATCTTTATGAATGATGTTTACTTCATCCGCTGTATGAAAATAATCACCACCTCTTGGACGAATCATTGGAAAAACAGGAATGCTAATTTTTTCACGAATGGTTTTTAAATATCCGTAAGATGGAGTAGTTCCACCATTGGCATAATTCTCGCACAATTCTATTCTATCTGCACCTGCTTCGGCAGCAGCTATTGCAGTGGCAGTATTAAATACACATATCTCTAATAAAATATTTTTTGCCATAGTATTAGTTTATGAGGGTGCTATATTAAAAATTTTGCGCTCACTAATCGATTGTTTTGATCACTTGTGCAAACTGCATAATCAAATCCTTTTTGTAAACAGTAACTACCATATTCTCCATTTTTATTAATGGCAATGATAGCAGCCTGAATATTTTTTGCTTGATCACCTTTTATTTTCAACAAACGTTCAATTACTTTTTTGCATGCAGCTTCGGGGCTTAATCCTTGTCGCATTAATTCTATTACGGCATGTGATCCACCAACACGAATAATATCTTCACCTTGACCCGTTGCAACAGCAGCGCCCACTTCATTGTCTACAAATAATCCTGCACCAATAATAGGGGAGTCGCCCACTCTACCGCGCATTTTAAATCCCATTCCACTAGTAGTACAACTTCCGCTTAAATTACCTGCAGCATCTAAAGCAATCATTCCAATTGTATCATGATTCCAATCGCCATTAGATAATCGAGTAGGGGCAAAAGCTTGTTGATTTTTTTTGTTTTCAATATTAATCACTGGCTTGTATTCACTTTTCTCTAACCATTTTTTATATTCCTTTTCTGCTTCTGGTGAAAGGCCATCTTTTTCTAAAATGAATCCTTGAGACAGTGCAAATTGTTGTGCTCCTTCACCCACTAACATTACATGGGGTGTATTTTCCATTACTTTTCTGGCAACTTGTATGGGATGCTTAATTCTTTCTAAAAAAGCCACACTTCCACAATTTGAAAATTCATCCATGATACTAGCATCTAATGTTACATGCCCATCTCTATCGGGGTTTGCTCCCAATCCTACACAGCAATTTCTTTCTAACTCTGTTACCATTACACCTTGTTCTACCGCATCCAATGCACGGCCATTATTGCGCAATACTTTCCATGCAGCTTTATTGGCGTTGATGCCTGCATCCCAAGTAGATAGTACAAGAGGCTTTTGTACTTGTTTGTTATTGAAACTAGAAAATGGCAGGCTACTTAACCCGAGTGAACTAAGTTGTAAAAATTTTCTTCTAGCTAGCATGAGTAAATGTTAACATGAACAGCAATACGCTAATAGGAGCTAATATATTCATTAATCGGCATTAGATCAATAGAAATGATTGTATAGGTATTTGTATATTTAAGTATGAATGAACAGGAATGCAAAGAAGTAATTCAATTGTATGGCTGGAATAATGCTAGTGTAACTAATATTAACAGCGGGTTGATTAACCATACATTTAAAATTACCTCCAATGAGGGCGTATTTATTTTGCAAGAAATAAATACCGCTATTTTTCAGCAACCCAAATGGATTGATGAAAACATCTGTTTAATTGCAAACTATTTACAAAAAACAGCCCCTAACTATTTATTTACTGTTCCCATTCCCAACTTAAACGGTGATACAATTACTTTCTTTAATCACCACGCTTTCAGGGCTTTTCTTTTTCAACCCAACTCACATACATATTTGGTGGTTCAAAATGAAAATGAAGCGTTGGAAGCTTCAAAGCAATTTGCGCAGTTTACCCAACATTTAAATTCATTTAACGCCAGGAAATTACATATTACTCTGCCTCATTTTCATAATCTATCGCTACGATTTGCAGATTTTGAAAAATCATTAAGAGAAAATAATTCAGAAAGATTGGTATTAGCTGCTCCTGCGGCCAATGCATTGTTGAAAATGAACAATATTGTAAACAGATATGAAGCATTTATTGCACACCCAGATGCCATGATCAGGGTAATGCATCACGATACGAAAATTAGCAATATATTGTTTAATGAAAAGGGGGAGGGCCTTTGTGTTATAGATTTAGATACCGTTATGCCAGGTTATTTATTTAGTGATCCAGGAGATATGTTTAGAACCTATTTATCTCCAGTATCCGAAGAAGAGGCCGATTTGAGTAAAATCTATATTAGAAAAGATATATTCGAAGCCATTGAAAAGGGGTATTTAGGCACTATAAAATCAGCATTAAACTCATTTGAAATAGATAATTTCTATTTATCAGGTGAAATCTTGATATATATGCAGGCAATTCGGTTTTTAACTGACTTTCTTCATAACGACCGCTATTATGGAGAAAAATACCCTAACCAGAATTTGGTTAGGGCAGAAAATCAGCTACGATTATTAGAATTATATCAGGAAGCAATCTGTTAAACTATCAGATAATTAAAATTCACCCATTACAAAATCGGCTTTCTTGGTTTGCCATTTACCTCTGGTGAAATCTGGAATAAGTTGAACCTGACCATTCTCTGCAATTGACTTTTCGGATAAAGGAGTAATTGCATACCAAGTTGCCAAATCATACACATCCATAGGGAAATTGATTTTGCGTTTGATGCATTCAATAAATGCATTATCTACAAAAAAATCCATCCCACCATGACCAGCACCTTCAGCATCTTTTTCATATTTTTTCCAAAGGGGATGGTCATACTCTTTTAGCCATTTCTCTGGATTTTCCCACTGATGGTTTTTTTCTGATTTGCCCTCTATATACAATAATCCTGCAGATGGTTGACCCGATTTGGTATCCTGCCATAAGCCTTCAGTACCCTGAACCCTGAAGCCAATATTATATGGACGAGGTAAATTAGTATCATGTGTAAGCAAGATTGTTTCTCCATTATGGGTTTGAATGGATGTAGTTACGATATCACCTAATTTAAAATTAATTTTCGCATTTGGGTGATTATCACCGCCTTTAGGATGGTTAACTATATATTTATGTAAACCCTTTGCCTTAGTAGCTACAGAAGATAAGCGGGTTAAACGATTGCCTCGGTTAACATCAATCATCATCGCAACCGGACCCAATCCATGGGTAGGATACAAATCGCCATTTCTGTTTTTGGAATGCGCTGTTCTCCAAGCCGCCTCACTAAATCCTTTGGCGCCAAACTCAACACCTGAATTATAAGGAGTAATGCCATCATTAAATTTAACACCCCTTAAATCATGCTGATAACCGCCTTGTAAATGTAAGATCTCTCCAAAAAGACCCTTACGAACCATATTGTAAACCGCTAAAATATCACGGCGATAACATACATTTTCCAAAACCATAACGGGTATATTGGCCTTTTCGCTGGCATTTACCATATCCCAACAATCTTGCAATTTAATAGCACCGCAAACTTCTACGCCAGGTATTTTACCTGCTTTAAGTGTATCAATTACTTGAACAGCATGCCATTCCCAAGGAGTTGCTATTATGACTGCATCAATATCATCTCGCTTTAACAAATTCTGGTAGTCTAAATTTCCTTTACCATATTCAACCGCAGCTTTTTTACCAGATTTGGTGATTTCTTGCTGTGCGGTAGCCATCATAATAGGATTGGGATCTGCCATAGCAATCACCTCAACGTCGGTTCGGTTCAGCATCATTTCCAAATGATTTTGGCCACGCAAGCCAACACCAATAATACCAATTCGAACCTTATTTACTTTGGCTGATGCAAAAGATTGAAGGCTCGTTAAGGATGCTCCAAATGCTAAACTTGCAGCAGTAGTTTGTTGAATAAATTGTCTGCGTGGAATACTTTTCATGTTGCTTTTACGTTTTAATGGTATAATGAATATAGGGCTAAATGCTTAATTAGCAGCAGTTTCACCTTGTTTTTGATCGTCATTTCAAATATACATATATTTCCTATAATTAATGTTATGTTAAATAGAATATACAAAAAATGAGGGGCATTACCCCCTCACACAAAACACACTATTACTAACAAACCAATTATTCAACTTCAAGCATTCCTGCTTCTGCATTGCATTGCTCCCATAATTTAAAACCACCAGCAATATTGTTTACTTGATCAAATCCATTTTGCATCAAAATCCGTTGGGCTAAATATCCTCTTAAACCAATTTGACAATAAATATAGATTGGCTGGTTTTTATCCATTGTTGCTATTTTCTCGCGCAACTCATCTACAGGGATATTTACAGCGCCTGGTATATTTCCTGCAGCAAATTCATGAGGCGCTCTAACGTCTATTAATAAAGCATCCGCTTCAATGGATGCTACTTTTGTCCAAGGAACTACTTTTAATTTTCCTGTAATCATATTCTCAGCCACAAATCCGGCCAT
>VIKJ01000089.1 GCA_008080615.1 Chitinophagaceae bacterium
AGATTTTGTTTTTTCTGATATTGACATGCCTGGACTTTCGGGTATTGATTTATTAAAATCACTCAAAAATCCACCCATATTCATCTTCATTTCTTCATTTCCCGAATATGCACAGGAAAGTTTTAATTTGGATGTGGTTGATTTTATGGCCAAACCGCTTCAGTTTGAGCGCTTTTTAAAAGGCGTAAACAAAGCCATTGAATATGTTGATTTAAAAAAACTACAACTTAATAGTAAAACAATTACCCAGCAAGAAAATACTGCTATTACAGATACTCCAACCATTTCCGAAGATCATTTTTTTATCAAAGAGGGGCAGAGCTATATAAAAATATTTACCAAAGAAGTGCTATATATAGAAAGCATGGGCGACTTTTCTAAAATTCATACCACACAAAAAAAAGCGCATATCATCTTGGTAGGCATGAAAAATATAGAGATGCAACTGAGTTCCAAGCAATTTTTACGGGTACACAGGCAATACATTGTAAACCTACAGCATGTAGAAATGGTGAAGCAAGCCGAGATTCAATTAAGTGGGAACAATACTATTCCAGTTAGCAGTGCTTATAAAGAGGCATTGTTAAGCAATTTGGTAGGAAACAACTTATTGAAAAGAAACTAAATAAGTTGTTTGTTTAACGTAATTGTAAATGTACTTCCCTTCAGCTGATTATTTTGGGCAGAAATTTTTCCCTGCATCATTGCAATAAAATTTTTACAAAGAAGTAAGCCAAGCCCTGTTCCCTTTTCTTTTTTTGTACCATGGCTACTTTCAATAGCGGTTGCTTCTTCACTATTAATTTCTAGTAATTTTGCTTCGCTAAGGCCTGTACCCTCATCTGAAATAGCAATCAACACATGTGCTTCAGTTTGTGAAACAGTAAGGTTAATTGTGCCTGATTCGTAACTGTATTTGATGGCATTACTGAGTAAATTTCTCAACACTACAGTTAGCATATCATTATCAGCCCAAACATTTACAGGGTTTTGCAAATTGTGTTGAATATGAATCTTTTTTTGCTCGCTAGTTGTGCTTAAATTTTGAATAACCGTTTCGGCAATTGATTGAAGATTAACTAAGCCTAGTTGGGGTTTAAAGCCCTGCATTTGGCTTCCGGCCCAATACAATAAATTCTCCATTAAAGAAGATGTAAAGCGCAGATTATTGCCTAACTCAGCGGCATACAATGCCAGTTGTTCCTTATTTAAATCTCCATACTCTAATAATTGCACAAAGGACATTAATGAATTAATAGGCGTTCTCATATCATGACCAACTACACTAAACACTTTATCTTTTACTTGCACCAATTCTTCTAAGGACTGCTTTTGCGCTTCAATGGTTTTATTCAGCTTCATGGTTTTTCTTCGGCTTCTATAAAAACCGATGGTTGCTCCTAAAAAAACAATTGCTGAAATAACTAACAATAAAGCCTGGGTATTTTTTAAATTGATTTCTGTTTCTTGGGCCCTGATTTTATTGCTACTTATTTTTTTGTCGTACCCAAATTTTAAACGTTCCTCTTTCAGGATGGTTGCTTGCTGATTTTTTTGCAATTCCAATTGCGCCTGTTTGGTTAAAAAAGCTAGCTTCTGTAAATTATTTTCTTTTTCAATAATCTGTTGGCGTTGCTTTTGCAATTCAATTACTTGCTGCTTTTGTTTAGCAAGCAATAATTGTTCATTTAATTGTTGATTGGTAAGCCTTTGCTGAAATGTGAATTCTTTCTCCTTGATGCTAAAATCGAGCGCCATTTTTTTACGGGTAAGCTCTTTTTCTTTCTCCACATCATAAATACTTGCTTTGGCTAATTCATATTGTTTAAAATAATAGAGTGCACTATCATAATTTCCTTTTTGTTCAAAATATTTACTCAAACTTTCAGCTGCATCTTCCTGAGGAACCAATAGTTTAGAATTTTTAGCTAACAGTAATCCTGTATGTAAATTGGCTACCCCTCTTTCGGGTTGATTTTGCCTGATAAAGAAATCACCCACCTTAATACTGTTGATAGACATAGTGGTACTTTCCATACCCAGATTGCTTTCTACGAGGGCAAGCTGATATGTTTGAGCAGCAGCTTGCATATTATTTTGCATTTCATAAGCCTTACCCATACCCATTAATAATTCTGCTTTAAGCGCATGGTCTTCAATAAAATCAGCAATTACAATCGCGCTCTGAAATAATTGAATAGCCTTACTCAATTGCTCTTTTGGGTTGATCCCAATTGCTATCAGGTCTTCCTTACTGGCTTTCAAAATAATATTCTCCCCATTAAATCTTTTGCACTAGCTACCCCACGAGACTTGGGATCATCATTTTCAAATATGGGTAGGGCTTTTTGAATATAACTGTACGCCGTTTTAAAATCATTCAGTGCTATATAGGTAATACTCAAATTAATATAACAACTGGCTACGCCACCAACATCATTAATAGCCGTATAAATATTGAGGGCATTCTCATTGGCTTCAATTGATTTTACATAATCGGCCACTTGGTGATAAATGTCACTTTTATTTAAATAAATGGCGGCGAGAATACTTTTATTTTTTACTTGATTGCCTAGTGCCGCTCCTTTATCATAATAATTCAATGCAGTAAAAAAAGCCCCCCTGCCATGATAAGTGAGCCCAATTCTTTCGTGGAGTCTTACAAATAAATCCTTCCCTGGTATTTTACTAGCAATAGCCAATGCAGAATCTGCATATAACTGGGCCATTGGCAGATTGTTTAAAAAAAGATATTCCCTAAATATTTTACGCAACACTTGAGCCCTTGAAGAATCGCTTATTGAATGACTATTACTCAAATGTTGCAAGCTATCTATAGCACGGTTTTGCTGTGCAAGCCCCGAAGATATTGCTATGGAAAAAAGGAGAATGAAAATAGTTAACTGCCTGATAATCTTTAGGATAAGTGCGTTTATACCCTCAAATTAAAGGATAAAAATTAGGTTATTAAAAAAACTTATAGAAACTTACCCGTAATACTCTTTTTTTCTTTTTTTATTCCAGTAGGTATTCCAGCATAAACTAGTTCGCCCCCGCCATCTCCGGCTTCGGGGCCCAGATCAATAATCCAGTCGGCGCATTTGAGTACATCGGTATTGTGTTCAATCACAATTAAGGAATGACCTTGCTCTATGAGAGCATTAAAGGAGGTCAATAATTTTTTAATATCGTTAAAGTGTAATCCAGTTGTTGGCTCATCAAAAATAAATAACACATGCCCAATGCCCTTGCCCTTTCCTAAAAAGCTAGCCAATTTTACGCGCTGTGCTTCACCACCACTTAAGGTATCACTGCTTTGCCCTAATTTAATATAACCCAGCCCCACATCTTGCAAAGGCTTGATGGCTTTTTGTATGGCATTTTCTGCTTTAAAAAATTCGATGGCTTCATCTACACTCATTTCTAATACATCGTAAATAGATTTGCCCTCGTATTTAATTTCTAATACTTCTTCTTTAAAGCGCTTGCCACCACATGATTCACAAGTAAGATGCACATCTGCTAAGAACTGCATTTCTACTACTGTTTCACCTTCTCCTTTACAGGTATCACATCTACCTCCATCCACATTAAAAGAAAAATGTTTGGGTAAGAAACCGCGCATTTTTGCCAACCCTTGTTTTGAATATAAATCTCGGATAGAATCGTATGCTTTAATATAGGTGATGGGATTGCTACGCGAAGATTTTCCTATTGGATTTTGATCAATCATTTCAATAGATGAAATAGAATCAATATCACCCGTAATAGATTGATGCATGCCCACTTTATCTGCAGGCTCTCCTTTTATTTTTTGTAATGCAGGATAGAGTATCTGTTTTACCAACGTTGTTTTTCCACTTCCACTTACTCCACTTACTACACAAAGTGTATGCAAAGGAAATTCAACCGTGATATTTTTTAAATTGTGTTGCCTGGCGCCTGTTACTTTAATACTGCTATTCCATTTGCGCACTTGTTTTGGCGGATCAATACTCAATTCCCCAGTTAAATACTTTCCTGTTAAACTATTGGGGTCTTTAATAATTTGCGCATAGTTGCCTTCTGCAACAACTTCCCCTCCTAAATGTGCCGCCAATGGACCCATATCAATAATATGATCTGCTTCACGCATAATCATTTCATCGTGCTCTACTACAACAACCGTATTGCCTAAATCTCTTAAAGATTTTAATACTTCAATTAAACGAGCCGTATCTCTAGAATGTAAACCAATAGAAGGTTCATCTAATATATACAGTGAGTTGGTTAAATTACTTCCCAAGCTTCTGGTTAATTGTATACGCTGGCTTTCTCCTCCACTGAGCGAATTGGCCAATCTGTTCAACGTTAAATATCCCAAACCAACATCCATTAAAGTATTGATGCGTTGATTGATTTCTAATAAAATTCTTTTAGCAATTTGTTCATCATGTTCAGAAATGGATAAACTATCAAACCAGGTTTTTAAATCTCTTACAGGCATTTCGCAAAGCGCTGCAATATGTTGATCACCTATTTTTACATAGAGTGCTTCATTGCGCAAGCGGTATCCATCGCATGCTGTACAACTAGTTCTTCCACGATACCTACTTAATAATACCCTGTATTGTACTTTGTATAAATTTTGTTCTACTTCCTTAAAAAAATCATGTATGCCCAATGCTCCAGCAGCACCATTCCATAACTGTTGGTATTGCTCTTTAGTTAAATCGATGATGGGCTTATGAATGGGAAATGCAAACTTACTTGCACCTTTTATGAATTGTTCTTTCCACCAACCTAATTTTTCTCCCTTCCAAGGAGCAATCGCTCCTTCATAAACAGATAAGCGTTTATCGGGAATTACCAAATCGGCATCAATGCCCAATACCTGCCCAAAACCTTCACACACTGGGCATGCACCATAGGGGTTATTAAATGAAAATAAATTGGGAGAGGGTTCTTCAAATACAATGCCATCTGCTTCAAACTTATTGCTAAAGTGTTGCAATTTTGTTCCCTCTATTTCAATATCCATTTCTCCTTCACCTTCATAAAATGCAGTGGATATAGAATCAGATAAACGATGCAGATCTTCCTCATCAAATATTTTTTTAACTACCCGATCAATTAATACATAGGTAGTTACTTTTTTATTTGCTATGGTTGCTGTTAATTCTTTATCTGATAATTCTAGCAAGGCCTCAATTCTTTCAATGGTTCCTGCTGTTGTATCTGCTTGGCGCAAATACATTCTAGAGAATCCTTTTTGCATTAATATATTCAGCTCTTCCCTGATGGCTCTTTTAGCATGTTGTTTAAATAAAACAATAATTACCACTTTGGCTCCGTCCTTTAAGCCTTGAATGGCATTCATTACATCCGCTACATCATCTTTCTTTACCAACTTACCTGTAACAGGAGAAATGGTTTTACCAATGCGCGCATACATCAAGCGTAGGTAATCATAAATCTCCGTCATGCTCCCTACGGTACTTCTTGGTGTACGGGTAATTACTTTTTGTTCTATAGCAATGGCTGGGCAAAGTCCTTTGATATAATCCACATCGGGTTTTACCATCCTGGCCATGAATTGCCTGGCATAGGCACTGAGGCTTTCTGCATACCTACGTTGGCCTTCGGCAAATAAGGTATCGATGGTAAGGGAAGACTTTCCACTACCCGATACGCCTGTTACTACAATGAATTTATTTCGAGGAAATCGAACAGAAACATTTTTAAGATTGTGCGTACGTGCACCTGTAACCACTATATCGGTTTCAATGCTGATTGATGGAGTATTTGAAACAGGAATTGATTTCGTTGCCATAGCCATTCAAAAGTAACAGTTTATTGCAGCTTTGGTTTAGAAAACCCTCATTAACTATCAAAAAATCAAGGATTTAGAATGTGCATAACCTCAGTTGCTTAAAACAGGATTTCCACAAACGAAATACGTATCTAAAAGATGTATACTTTGTTCAAGATTTAAAAAATCGCTATCCAATATCCTGATTTTTCCAACAATCCTGACTCAAAAACCTAAACTATGAGAACATTAGACCATGCGTCTGATACTGAGTTGATAAGGGCCTTTCAAGATGGCGATACCGATGCCTTCGAAACCCTCATTTACCGGTACAAAGACAAGATTTTTTCTTCCATCCTTTTCTTTGTAAAAGACACTTACTTAGCCGAAGACTTATTTCAAGATGTGTTTATCAAAATCATTGATACGCTAAAGAACAAGCGCTACACCGAAGAGGGCAAGTTTTTACCTTGGGCACTTCGTATTGCACATAATTTATGCGTAGACTATTTCCGTAAGGTAAAGCGCACCCCTGCCATCAAAACCAGCGACAACAAAGACATTTTTGATGTGCTGCAAATTTCGGAGGAAGGGCCAGACGGAAAAATCATGCAAGGCCAAAGCCATGAGCGGGTTAGAAAAATGCTAGACCTTTTGCCCGAAGAGCAAAGAGAAATTATTGTATTAAGACATTATGCCAATATGAGCTTTAAAGAAATAGCAGAAATCACCAATTGCAGTATCAATACTGCGCTGGGACGAATGCGCTATGGGTTAATTAATCTGAGAAAGATGATGACCGAAAAACAAATTGCACTTTAACAAAAAACCCCTGTGAGCAACGGGGGTTTTTTAGTTATTCTAATTCCAACTGCTTGATGTCTTTGATTAACTGCTCCATTTCTAATTGCAGTGTTCCATTATAGATTCCCCTAATCCTTTTTGTTTTATCTACCAACAATACATGTTCTGTATGCAAGAATTGGCTACTGTCTTTACTAAAGCCCAAATCTTCCTCGGCAAAATATGCTTTTCGTGCAAGTGTATAAATGTCTGCCTTGCTTCCTGTTAAAAAATGCCAATTGTTGGCATAGATCCCATTGGCCTTTGTATAATTATTTAAGTGTTGAACACTATCAATCCAAGGTGTAACACTATAAGATAGCATGACTATATTGGGATTATTGGCAAATTCCTTTTGCAACAATTTCATTTGCTTGGTCATGATGGGGCAGATACTTCCGCAGCTAGTAAATATAAAATCGGCCACATGAATTTTGCCTTCTATATTTTTTTGGGTGATGGGCTGATTGTGTTGATTGGTTAAGGCAAAATCCCCAATGGTATGTGTGATTTGTCTTGCTGCCGATTGATCCTTGGTTAAAAAAATAGGCGCAAAATCGGGGGTATTATAATAAGGCAATGCTTGCAGGGCCTGCTGTTGCTGTACATTACTGCAAGCTGCAAAAATGAGCATTGCTGCTACCAATTTAATATTTGAAAATACTGTCCGAAACATTTACGCAATTTTTTGTGCCCAATAATCCAAATCTTCTTCCTTCAATAATGGTATAATTGGCTTTGATTTTTCCATTATCATACCACCATTTTTGGGAGCCCGATTCATGTCCTTTTACAAAATGCATTTCTTTAGTAAGCATGCCTTGTTCATTCCATTCTTTGCAAACACCTTCGTATTCATCATTCAATAATTGATAATGAAATTGCAAGTGGCCATTTTCCCACCAGGTAAAATAGTTGCCTACTTTTTTACCATGCTCAAAAAATCGTTGCTCTTTTAAGTGATGCCCTGCATAATATTTTTTCCATTCGCCATGTTCTAAACCATTCAAGTATTGCT
>VIKJ01000090.1 GCA_008080615.1 Chitinophagaceae bacterium
CGAATGAGATAATTGTAGAAATTTTTCAGCAGCGAAGGAGTAAGTATGTTGCAAAAGCAATATGGAGTATGTTGCAAAAGCAATATGGAGTATGTTGCAAAAGCAATATGGAGTATGCTGCAAATGCATAAGAAGTATGCTGCGAAAGCAATATGCTTGAAAAAGCTAGATCTTATAATGCGTAGAATAAGCAGGTTAATCTACGCATGGAACCACTTAAATAGCTCAATATTTGCCATTTGCGTAGAATAATTGGCATAATTAACGCATAATTTGCGTAGATTAGCGTATGATGTATATCTATAAGCATTCAAATTGGCCTAAATTTTATTGGGATCAGGAAACAATAGCTCAAATCTTGGTAGATGTTCGCCATCGCCAAGGGTTATTGCTAGGTAAAATGAATGCGCTTGGTTTTTCATTACGAGATGAAGCAATACTCAAAACACTAACATTGGATGTTTTAAAAACCAATGAAATTGAAGGCGAAATATTGAATCCAGAGCAAGTGCGATCATCCATTGCTCGTAGATTAGGAATGCAGGTTGCAGAACTTATACCTTCTGATCATTATGTTGATGGAGTTGTGGAGATGATGATGGATGCAACACAAAAATTTGATACACCGCTTTCTGATGAAAGATTATTCAGTTGGCATTCCGCCTTATTTCCTACAGGAAGAAGTGGTATGCATAAAATAACAATTGGGAATTGGCGAAAAGGAGATAAAGGTCCAATGCAAGTTGTTTCAGGACCGATTGGTAAGGAAAGGGTTCATTTTGAAGCGCCAGATTCATCGGAATTAGAAAGGGAAATGAAGCTTTTTTTGGAATGGTTTAATAATAAAATGGAAATAGATGCTGTATTAAAAGCAGCGATATCCCATTTATGGTTTGTAACAATCCACCCATTTGATGATGGTAACGGAAGAATTGCCAGAGCAATTACAGATATGCAATTAGCAAGAGCCGATAAAACTGCTCAGCGATTTTATAGTATGTCTGCATATATCCAAAAGGGACGCAAAAAGTATTACGATATATTAGAAGCAACACAAAAAAGCGATGATCTAGATATAACTAAATGGCTAGAGTGGTTCCTTGTTTGTTTAAATAGTGCATTAGATTCAACAGAGGAAATTCTTGCTATTGTATTTCAAAAAGCACATTTCTGGGATAAAAATTTTAACAAATCAATCAATGCACGGCAACAGCTCATGCTCAATAAACTACTAGACGGATTTACGGGAAAGTTAACATCAGCAAAATGGGCAAAGATTACTAAGTGTTCACATGATACTGCATTGCGAGATATAAAAGATTTAATAAAACAAGAAATGCTCGTGCAGGATGAATCAGGCGGGCGAAGTACAAGCTATTCGTTGCTTTTTTAGCAGCGAAGGAGTAAGTATGATTGTAAAAGCAGGATTGAAATCGGTAAGTATTAATACCCTAATTTGGTTGTTTTAATTATTAAGTTTCCAATACATATTTTAATGCATAATTATCTTTTAGAATATCTGGTAATGAATTTTTATTATATCTCTTATAAAGAATTATTGCATTAAGAATAGACTCCTTGACCTTTTCAACAGTATCCCCACCTCCGTAAATGCCTTCAACATTTTCAGCATATGCAGTATACTGATCTTTCGTTTTTTCAATTTTTATTTTAATTGTATTCATAGTGATGCATTTAATAAAACTTAGTTTTTAGTAATCGTTGTAGAAATTCTATTCTTAATACAAAATTATGTTTAGCATTTGTATCTATTTTAGGTATTAACACGCTAAATAGATTCATTTCTAATATTTCATTTAAAAGGAGATTCTTTTCCAAAATCGATTATTCATCCATATTTTGATAGAATTTCTAGTCTTAAGAAACTGTATCCTATATAGCTGATTTTCAATAAATTTATCAATTTCGGTATTCAATTCCTTATTTGTAAATTCGCTTTGTGGAAAGCAAACGACTTACATTATATGTAGATACTTCAGTGATTGGGGGATACTTTGATCTCGAATTTGAAAAAGAAACTCGAATTCTTTTTGATAATATAGAGGTTGAGAAATATAATATCATGTATTCGTCTGTTACTGAGGATGAACTTTTAAATGCACCTGCGCAGGTTAAAAATTTAATTGATTCAATTCCAAACTTACTAATAAAAAAAGTTGAATTAACAGAGGAAGCTGTTCAACTAGCTGATGCATATATTTCTGAGGGCGTAGTTGGTAAAACTAGTAGGGAGGATTGTTTCCATATTGCTTTAGCAACTATTAATAAGGCAGATATTTTAGTAAGTTGGAACTTTAAACATATTGTAAATGTTTTTAGAATCAGAGGATATAATGCAGTTAATATTAAGCTAGGGTATTCACAAATTGACATTCGTTCACCAAAAGAAATCATCTCAAATGAAGAATAGCAAAAATATAATTAATGACTTCAAAGCTGTAAAATTCATGCGTGAGGTTAGAGATAGAATTAGCATTGATATAAAAGATATGACTTTTGAAGAAATCAAGAAATATTTTGAGGAAAGAAGAAAGGTAAAAATTTCAACAAAATAATACAGTTGATATTCTATTACTGCATTACTGAACTATTGCTTTCTGCAAACATGCTTACGAGGGAGCATCTGAAAAATTCCTTTAAGCAATTATTGAAATGAGGCGATAGCAATGAAAGCTGTTTGAGCCCCGATAGGGGCGAGTTCTTTCATTGCAGCCGAATGAGATAATTGTAGGAATTTTTCGGCAGCGAAGGAGTAAGTATGCTTGAAAAAAGCATAAGAAGTATGCTGCGAAAGCATAAGAAATATGTTGCAAAAGCAGACGAGTAAGTATGCTTGCAAAAGCAAATGCTAAAAGAATTTATCTAAGCCCGTAACTAAGCCCAAATTGAATCGTAGTAATATTATTTTTAACCCCAGTTGCAAGTTCTTGCTTAACCAATTCATAACTACCCGATAAGTAAAAATTATTCAAGAATTCATAAGAAGCTTGAAAGAAAATATCGGAACGCTTTTTTTGAAAATCAAATAAGAAGGGAGGCTGAGGAACAGCAGTGTATTGCTGTGCTACGGTGCCAGGTCCACCTTTGCGAATATGCTGGTAACGGAGATAAGTTTTAAGGCGAGGGATAGGAGTGAACTTGGCAAAAAGAAGCGCACGATCAAAATTATTGCCCATCCAATCGCCTAAACTGCTATTGAATTGCGTGAAGGTTTGTGCAGGAATGAGGTTGTTGTATACAAAGGGATTTACGCGAGTATATTCAGCTCCCATTGTTAAATAGGGTAGGAATAAATCGGTAACCGATCCACCCAAAGTGTAACCCAATTGATTTCTAGATTTTGCACTGTTGAACATATTGCCCAAACTAATTTCATCAATAAATAAGGAGGTATAGAGATGCGTATTTTTTATATAGTTTCTTGAACTTGCTTGTAAAAAGTATTGACCATTAGAGCCAGCCCGAATATTGTAATTGCTTCGGTTATTGTCATAAATTTTAAACAGATTGATGGGGATGAAAAATCCTACATCGGTTTTATCGCTGTAAACAATGGATTCTCCTAAGGCAATATCTAACCCCTTAGTAGGTTTAAAAGTTATGGTGTGGGTGGCCATGTATTTAGGGATATACTGATCTCTAAAATCACCTACGCCTGTTGTGCCAGTTCTATATGTGGCAGCAGAGTCGATGATATTGGAATTGAGCCATGCATGGGTATAGTTAAACTGCAACCAGCTAAATGGTTGAAAATCTAAACGGATATTGGGATAAGTGGGTGATTTATCGGAGAGTACAATTTGTCCATTTTCTCCATAACCCCACAAAAATTTATCTTTACCAAAACTGATGGATCCTTTTTTAAAACTATAATTGATATTGGCCCTGAGTTCAGAAAAATTTTGTCTATTGGGTTTAGCTGTTCCTGTTAATTCTATAATATCCGTGATGGGCGTTTCTGTTCTATACTGTCTAACCCCAATTCCTGTTTCGGTATAATCTCTATAGTATAATTGAAATCCTAAATTTTTTATCTTTCCCCAAAATTGCAAACCATTGCTCATTTGGGTAATACTATTTCCTCCATGGCTAATTTGCGTTAAACTACCAATGGGGTCTGCATTCAATTGAAAGTCTTTGGTATTAATGTATAACCCCCTGATTCTTTTATTCGGATCTTTTTTTACAAGATGTATTTTATCGTTATCCTTTGCTTGTATAGGCCGATACTCTTGTAAATAAAATGCCAATTCTTTTTTCTCGATGAGGCTTAGTTCATTGGCTTTAACTTCAAGTTCTAATAAATGATTGGTGATTACTTCTCTACTGATTGGTCTGATAATATCTCTAAAGTCTACCAATCCTTTTGCAGACAATCTGTTTAAATAATTATACACTTCATGATTGGGATTTTCCCAAACGCTTTGAGCAAATATGCTGGGTGATTGCAATAAACTGCATAGTAAACCAATAACAATAAAGCTATGTTTGAAAATTTTAGTATGCATTCTGATCGCCTCTTAAGATATTGATAACGGTCTGTAAAATAATTTGACAGTCTAGCCAAAAAGTCCAACGGTGAATATAATATAAATCAAAGTTCACCCGCTTTTGCATGTCGCCTGGCGTTTTAGTTTCTCCTCTGCAGCCATTTACTTGTGCCCATCCGCTAATGCCCGGAAGCACAATATGCCTTAACATATAGTTTTCTACGGTATGCATGCTCTCTATATTCAAAGGAGTAGGGTGAGGTCGAGGACCAACTACACTCATATTGCCTAATAGTACATTTAAGAATTGAGGCAACTCATCCAAGTTGGTTTTGCGTAAAAATTTTCCAATAAAGGTAATGCGCGGATCATTTTTTTGTGCTTGTTGGTATTTACCATTTTCATCTATGTCGGCACTCTCTTGCACCATGGTGCGAAATTTATAACAAGTAATTTTTTCGTTATTCAAACCCCATCTTTCTTGCTTAAAAAATATGCTACCTCTAGAAGTTATTTTAATAAATAAAGCAATCAATGGAAACAATACAACGCCAACAGTAAAAAATACCAGCAAGGAGAAACTAATATCAAAAACGCGTTTGAGTAATCGATTTTGCCATTGGTCTAAGGGCAGTTCAATTACACTAATGGTTGGCATGATACCAATATTATCTACCGTTATAGCAGAGGAGGCATACTGTTGTAAATCGGGTAAAATGCGCACTTTGGTACGATGATAATCGCATACTTCCATACAGCGTTGAATATTGGTATAATCGCTATTGGGTAAAGCAATTACTACTTCATCAATTACCTGTGTTTTTAGTACGTTATTTAATGCTTCTATATTACCATAATATTTACAGCCATTTATTTTTGCAGGTTT
>VIKJ01000091.1:0-2481 GCA_008080615.1 Chitinophagaceae bacterium
CTAAATGGCTTCGATCATTAGATAATTTACCTGCACCCAAACAAGCGGGCAGCCAGAAAACAACTTCATCATTTTTAGATGCACCATTGCCAACTAAAGAAGAAGCATTAAAAGGATTAATTGGGAAACCAAGAACGGTGGCCTTACAAAAATGGCGTCAACAAAGAAGAGATTTGCGCATTGCTGAAAAACTAAGCAGGGCAGGTGAAATGCCCGAATTGAGCAGTTGGGAAAGAGGTGCTGGTAAATTTTTTACCATGATTAAAAATGCATCTATTAATTATGGTGAAAACTTTAGAAGCAGATTGCCTGGCTATATGGATAGTACCAATTTTATAGGACAGAATTTTAAATCGATGGCACCCGGATTAGATTATGTTTTTGGAAAGCAGCCCGATAATGCTTGGATAGATCAAAAAATTGCCAAAGGATTACTTTCTAGAGACAGTACATTTAATTTTATGTATCGTCAAAGTTTTGAACAACGTTTAAATATTACTGCACAGTTAGAGCCAATAAGAGAATTGCTTATTGATATCAACTTAGATAAAACCTTCACTAAAGATTACACGACACTTATAAAAGATACAACTGGTTCTGGAAATAATTTTGGTTTGTTGAATCCATTGTATAGCGGAGGGTTTAGTGTTTCTTATATAGCATTCAATACCTTGTTTGGAAGCCAAAACCCCAATGAAATTTCTGAAACATTTAAAAATTTCCAAAATAATCGCTTGATCATTTCTCAACGAGTAGCAGCCCAAAACCCATATTGGCAAGCTCTTCCAAATAATCAGAAGTTTACTGCGGATGGATATGCAACAGGTTATGGTAGATACGCGCAAAATGTTTTGTTGCCTGCTTTCTTAGCTGCGTACACAAAAAAGGATCCTAATAGTGTTAGCCTAATCAATGATGTTTCAAAAACCATTAGCGCCAATCCATTTAAAGGAATTATTCCCAAGCCAAATTGGAAAATAACGTATACAGGGCTTTCTAAAATTCCTTCCTTGGCTACTATTTTTTCTAATATCACTATTAGTCATGGATATAACGGGCAATTAAGTATGAACAGTTTTAATAGTGCACTCTTGTACCAAGATCCATTTCGCTTTAATGCGCCTGGTTTTATAGATACAACGAGTGGAAACTTTATACCTTTCTTTTTAATACCTAATGTAAGTATATCAGAACGGTTTGAACCATTATTTAAGATTGATATTACTACCATTGCTCAGTTCAATTTTAATTTTGAGTTTAGAAAAAGTAGACAATTGAGTATGAGCTTGATTGATTATCAATTGAGTGAAAGTAGAAGTACAGAATGGATTTTAGGAATGAACTGGCGTAAGCGTGGAATTAATCTACCTTTTAAATTACCTGGTGGAAAAGGTAAAAAACTTACAAATGATTTAAATCTGAAGTTGGATATTTCTGTTAGAGATGTTGCTATAAGTAATAGTCGCTTAGATCAAAGCAATGCTTATGGAACGGGTGGGCAAAAAGAAGTAACCATTCAGCCAGCTATAGATTATGTGTTGAATAACCGTGTAAATATTAAGTTCTTCTTTGATCAACGAAGGGTTACGCCATATATCTCAACATCTGCGCCAATCGTCAACACAAGGGCTGGGGTTAATATTAGAATTTCATTGGCACAATAAAGCCCCGCAGTTTCCTACGGGGCTTCACACTTATAAATCAAATATTAAAATAAATTTGATGAATGAGCTGTAACATATTTTATTAGCTTTTTCTAAAAGCCCATTTTCCCATTTCTTTCCAACTTACTTTTTTACCGTACATTAAAATACCTGTACGATAAATTTTCCCACTTAACCAAGTGGTTAATAAGAATCCACCAATAAGACTGATCATACTGGCTGCTAGTTGCCAATAAGGAACTGTTCCAGGAACACCATAGGCAATTCTGGCCATCATTACCATTGGAGAGCTAAATGGTACAATACTAGCCCATGTAGCAATTGAAGTACTTGGATCCTGCACAGCATTGCTCATGATAATAAAAGAAAAGATAATCGGCATGGTAATAGGAAGCATTAAACTTTGCGCATCCTGAGGATCTTCATTTACTACACTACCAACTGCTGCAAATAAAGAAGCATAAAATAGATAGCCACCCAAAAAGTAAAATATGAAACATCCAATAATAACTGGCCAATTGGCAGTGCTCATGGTATGCTGAAATTTGTAAATTCTTTGAGCCGCTTCACCTGCTTGAACCATACCACCTGCAGGTACCTGGCCATTATATTGTTGCAATGTATTTACTTGTTCTAGTACATCATGTGGAATCAATAGCTGAGCAGCAGCTGTAAGGCCAATGATTAATACAATCCACATTAAAAATTGAGTAAGCCCCACTGCACCTATACCAATGATTTTACCCATCATTAATTGAAATGGCTTTACACTACTGATCATTACTTCTGCAATGCGGTTGGTTTTTTCTTCCATTAC